>CAYGLM010000001.1:0-59894 GCA_964350915.1 uncultured Gammaproteobacteria bacterium
TATGAGGTATTCTATGAAAAGACAGGTGTTGCACTTCGAGTTTGAATGTACCTTTAGTATACTTGACAAAATAATTACAATATGCTATAATTATATCATGAACATTTGATTTTCCATCCTTGACCAAAATATTAAGCTCGACTAAAAATCGGGCTTTTTTATTTGCTAAAATTAAGATTTTTAGTTAAAATATGAATATATTATTAAACTAAAAATATGCTCATCCAAGTTCTCATTTTAGTAGCTTCGTTAGTTGTTCTAGGTTTTTCTGCTAGTTATTTAGTAAATTCCAGTATTAAGATTGCCCGAAAATGGAATGTTTCGGAAATGTTTATCGGCCTTACTATTGTGGCCATGGGCACCTCCGCCCCGGAAATTGCTGTTTCGGCATTTGCCGCTCTTAAGGGTCAGGGTGATTTATCGGTCGGCAATGTTATCGGCTCTAATATTTTCAATCTTGGTTTTATTTTGGGACTCGTTGCTATTATTGCTCCGCAAATTATTCCGAAGAAGATGGTTTATCGTGATGGTGTTGTTTTATTGGCAGCAACAGGCATGATACTTCTGTTTATGTCGGATATGAAGATAGTGGTGTGGGAAGGGTTGATGTTACTTGGTGCTCTCTTGGGCTATATTGCGCTGCTAGTTATTAAGAAAGACGTCGAGACAGAAGAAGATGATGGCGTTAAAGCCACTAACAAAGATTATTTGATTTTTCTAGTTAGTTTAATAGCTCTGGTTAAGTCTTCCGATTTTACGGTTTCTTCGGCTGTTTTTATCGCCGAGCATTTCCAGGTTTCGGCTTGGGCAATTGGCGCCACTATCGTTGCTGCCGGCACTAGTTTGCCGGAAGTCGCCACTTCCGTTATTGCTACTTTGAAGAAAAAGTTCGGCTTGTCTGTTGGTAATGTTATTGGGTCTGATATTTTTAATACTTTCGGTATCATCGGCATTAGTAGTGTGATTGCGCCAATAACGTTGCAGTCTAAGGGACAAATTTTAGGAATAGCTGATTCAATATTTTCAGTCGGTTTACTGATTGCTACGATATTACTGCTTTTGGTTTTTATGCGTACTGGCTGGAAAATTAGTCGCAAAGAAGGAATTATCCTCTTTGTTATCGCTATTTTGCGTATGGCATTTGAAATCTATGTCGGCAAATTATAATTAATTATAAAAATATGGCAAAAGAAAAAAGCCTGTTATTCAAAATCGGGTCAGTGATTGCTTATCTAGCTATGATAACGGTCAATGGCTTGGCTAACGGCCTGCCGCTTAATAACCGCACCACCGGGGCAATTTCCGATGCTTACCCCAACTTATTCGCGCCTGCTGGTGTGACTTTTTCTATTTGGGGGTTGATTTATGCTTTACTGGCCGCCTATGTGATTTATCAGTTTATTCCTTTGGCTTCTGGCAAGTTTCGCGTTAGACAAGAGTT
This sequence comes from uncultured Gammaproteobacteria bacterium, assembly GCA_964350915.1. Taxonomy (GTDB): domain Bacteria; phylum Patescibacteriota; class Patescibacteriia; order Patescibacteriales; family UBA12465; genus UBA12465. The sequence continues at coordinate 1,442 of CAYGLM010000001.1, forward strand.
GTTCGACAAAATAAATCCTTATTTTATCGCTACTTCGCTGTTTAACATTGTTTGGATTTTTACTTGGCATTATGATTTTATTGGTGCCTCCTTGTTGTTAATGGTTTTACTTCTTGGTGCGCTTATTAAGATTGCTGATATTTTGCGGCAAGAAAACTTTTCAATGGTAGAAAAAATTCTAGTCCGCCTACCTTTCAGTGTTTATTTTGGCTGGATTAGTGTCGCTACTATTGCGAATGTGACTATTTTTTTAGTCAGTGTCGGCTGGAACGGACTAGGATTGTCGGAAGAACTCTGGCTTGTGGCCGTTTTGATTATAGGTACAATTATTGGGCTTTGGCGAATGAAAAAAGATAAAAACATTCCCTACGGCATGGTGTTTATTTGGGCTTATTCGGGAATTTTAATTAAACATATTGCGCCTAATGGATTTAACCGGCAGTATGGCTATGCAATTTTCACAGCATTAGTTTGTATTTTGTTGTTTATCGTTTATCAGGCGATGATAGCTAGAAAACCGTCATCTTTTCTGGACAAGCTGAGAGAAAAATTCTAAGATAGTAGCCCTGGGTTGAAATAATAGTCGATTAGATGCGGATTATTAGTTAGGGTTGGGAAAGGTTAATTATTAAATTATAAAAATATGAAAGGATTCCATCAGAACATTGAAAAAGCTACTTTAGAAAATAATAATTTTCGTAAAGTGCTTTATACTGGCAAAAATAGCCAATTAGTCTTAATGTCCTTGAAGCCTCAAGAAGATATTGGTCTGGAAATACATAAGGAAAATGATCAATTTTTTCGTTTTGAACAAGGGAAGGGGAAATGTTTAATTAACGGCCAAGAATATTTAGTTGAAGACGGTTCGGCCGTGGTTGTTCCTGCTGGAGCTGAACACAATATAATCAATCTTTCTGCCTCAGAAGATTTGAAACTCTATACTATTTATTCACCTGCCCATCATAAGGATCAAATAGTGCGCGTAACAAAAGAAGAAGCGGAGGCAAATGATGAGGAGTTTGACGGTCAAACGACGGAATAAATACATTTAAGGCATGTTTTTTCTTTACATTTTATTACTACTAGCCGCCTCGGCCTGGTTTGCGGGCATGGAAATTGCTCTGTTTTCTCTTACGCCAGGAAACGTCAAGGCGGCTGTTATTGCCAAAAAGAAAAATGCTAAATTATTACAGCGGTTACTTAATAACAAGAAGCGTCTTTTAGCGATTTTATTATTGGGGAATAATTTAGTTAATGTCTTAATTGCCAGCTTGGTCAGTTTGTGGGTTAGCGCCCGCTTTGATAGCGGTGCTCTAGGTATAGCGACTGGAGTAGCCACTCTTTTAATTTTGATTTTTGGCGAAATGGCGCCGAAAGCTTTTTTTCAAGCACACGCTGAGAAATTAGCGCTGACATTTGCCCCTTAGTATACTTTTTAGAGATAGCTTTTTATCCGATTGTCTTGCTGTTGGAAAAATTACTTATCTTTTTGACCGGTAATCATAAAAAGAGCCTAGTATCTGCTCAAGAGTTAAAAGCTTTGAGTCAGATTGCTGTTGAAAAAGGGGTGCTTGATTTTTCTGAACATGAGATGATTATGAATATTTTGCGTTTTGACGACGTCTCAGTAAAGGAAGCGATGACACCGCGCCGGCGACTAATTGTTGTGAGCGATAAAGTTGAGCTAGATCAGGTTTCTTATTTCATGGCTCGTGAAGGGCATAGCCGTTATCCGGTTTATCGTGGCCAAGAAGATAATATCATTGGCTTTGTTCATTTAATAGATGTAATTAGAGCTCTTAATAGCAATAGACGGGAAGAAAAAATTTCTAGTTTCATTAAACCAATTTTGCGCTTTAATAGCGGGGATAAAATTACTGGCGCTTTTAAAAAAATGTTAGCCCATAAGACTCATATTGCCTTGGTTTATGATAAACAGAAGCGTTTAGTCGGAGTTATTACTTTAGAAGATATTCTGGAAGAACTGGTGGGAGAAATAGAAGATGAGCATGACGAAGATGATGGGGTGGTTATCAAGAAATAATTTCAGTTAATATGAAGCAGTTTTCCCAGGTAGTTGATATTAGGAGAGTGCAAAATATTAATGGTCGCGAATTAGCCAGCGGACCGATAATTTATTGGCTGAGCCGTGACCAGAGAGCGGATGACAATTGGGCCCTGCTTTATGCGCAGGAGTTAGCTCGAAAAAATAAGCAGCCTTTAGCGGCTGTTTTCTGCTTATCGGCCGGATTTTTAGAAGCAACTGCTAGGCAGTATAATTTTATGTTGCGTGGCCTTAAAGAATTAGAAGTTCGACTGCGTCTTTTAAATATTCCTTTCTTTTTATTAACTGGCGAGCCTGATAAAGAAATAGCTACTTTTGCTACTCGCTTAAAAGCTGGCGCGATAGTGACGGATTTTGATCCTTTGAAAATAAAACGTCGTTGGCAAATGCAAGTAAGCGCTTCTTTTAAGGGCGCCTTTTTTATAGTTGATGCCCATAATATTGTTCCTTGTTGGCTGGCATCACAAAAACAAGAATTTGGCGCTTATACAATTAGGCCGAAATTGCAGCGGTTATTACCAGAATTTTTGACAGACTTTCCTAAGCTCAGGCGACAGGAGGATGTGTTATATAAAAAATTAAAGCAAGTAGCCCATTTTTCATCTGCGCCGATTGATTGGCTTAAAGTCGAGCGTTCGTTAGAAGTTGATAATACTGTCGCGCCTGTTACCTGGCTTAAGCCGGGAGAAAAGGCCGCGACTGTGTCTTTGAAAACATTTCTTAATGCCGGGTTAAAGAAATATGATGTTGAACGCAACGATCCTAATCTTTCCGGTCAGTCAGGCTTGTCGCCCTATCTTCATTTCGGTCAACTGTCGGCGCAACGTGTAGCCTGGGAAACAAAATTAAGCGGTGTTTCTTCCGCTGCCAAAGCCGCTTTCTTAGAAGAATTGATAATCAGACGGGAATTAGCAGATAATTTTTGTTATTATAATAATAATTATGATAAGGTTGCCGGTTTTCCTGCCTGGGCACGCCAGACGCTGGACATGCATAGAAAGGATAAGCGAGAATATCTATACTCGCGCCGGCAGCTAGAAACAGCGCAGACGCATGAGGCTTTATGGAACGCCGCTCAACAGGAAATGATTAAGTCGGGAAAGATGCACGGTTATTTAAGAATGTATTGGGCTAAGAAGATTTTAGAATGGACCAAGTCGCCGGAACAAGCTTTGGAGATGACAATATACTTAAATGATAAGTATGAGCTCGATGGTCGCGATCCCAATGGTTATACGGGTATTGCCTGGTCGCTAGGCGGGGTTCATGACCGCGCTTGGTCAGAAAGGTCTATTTTTGGAAAGATTAGATATATGAATGAGAATGGTGCTAAGAGGAAATTTAAGGTTCAAGAATATATCGCTCGCTGGAATGGCGCCTGAGAATTGGCGGAAATATTATTATGATGAAAAAAATATTTTCTCTTTATAATCAAATAGGACGAGATAAATGGCTGAAAGCCTTGGTTCTGATTGGCTTGAGTTTGTTGATTATTATCATTTTTGCGCAGAAGACGGAATTATCCTCTAGCGATCTCGGTCGCCATTTGGAAAATGGCCGGCTAGTCTTATCTAGTCCAGAAATTTTGACGAGTAACTTTTATTCATACACTGAGCCAGAACATCGTTTTATTAATCATCATTGGCTATCAGGTGTAACTTTTTACGGCTTACATCAACTGGGAGGATTTAAGTTGCTCACAGTTTTCAATATTCTTTTAGCCTTGGCGATATTTTTTATTTTCTTCCATTTAGCAGCTAAACGTTCTAATTTTTTGTTAGCCAGTCTACTATCTCTGCCAGTAATTTTTTTAATGAGCGAGAGAACCGAGGTGAGGCCAGAAATGTTTAGTTATCTATTTTTAGGTATTACCTGGTTAGTTTTAGAGTGTCATTCTTGGAGTAGGCGGCAGAAGTTATTGATTTTAGTACCTTTGTCCGCTGTCTGGGCCAATGCTCATATTTATTTTTTTCTTGGTTTAGCCCTAGTCTTCTGTTATGCTGCTGGCGATTTTATGTCTGAATTTTCTTGTCGCTCAACCGGTTTTTCTAGCTGGTTGATTGGTATCAAAAAATGGCTGACAGAAGGAGCAGGGTCGGTTACTAATTTTAAAACTGATTTTAAGCATTCTTGGCGAGTCGCGTGGCCTGCTTTAGGAAGTGCTTTAATTTTAACTGCTACTACCTTACTTAATCCTAATCATATTCGTGGCTTGCTTTACCCTCTTAACATTTTTCGTAATTATGGCTATCAGATTGCAGAAAATAAAAGCATCTTTTTTCTTAGCAGTCTGACGCTTAATTATAATTTTTTAATTTTTAAATTGTTGTTAGGGCTTCTTATTTTAAGCGTTGCTACTGGTTTAATTTTTTCTGACAAGAAGCGCTGGCAAGATTGGTTCTTTGCTATTATCATCGCCGCTTTAGCGTTGATGGCGTCGCGTAACTTGGCAATATTTGGCTTGATAGCGATGGTTATTATTAGTAGCAGTGCTTACCAGCCACTACGATTTCTGATAAACAAGTTGTTCGTCAAACTTTTTGCTAGTGATAGCGAGCGCGAACGCATTTCTCTGGCTGCTCATATTAGCCTGTTATTAACCATGGTTTTATTAGTGATTTTCTTAGTTGTTGATTATCGGGGAGGGCAATTATTTTTAAAAGGTGAACGTGGGTTGGGGTTAACAGCTGGTAGTCAAGATATGTTTTTATTTTTTTCAGAAGCAGAATTGAAGGGGCCTATTTTTAATAATTATGACTCTGGTAGTGCGCTTATCTTTGGCTTACCTAAAGAAGAAAAAGTTTTTGTTGATAATCGTCCGGAGGCCTATAGTCTCGATTTTTTCCAAAAAATTTATCTTCCCCTGCAGACTGACAGAAATAGCTGGCAACAAGCAAGGACCGCTTACGATTTTAAAACAATAGTTTTTTCTCATACCGATTCAACTCCTTGGGGCAAGACATATTTGTCCAACATATTAAAAGATTCCGAGTGGGCGCTAATTTATTTTGATCGCTATTATGTTATTTTAGTTGATAAAATGGAATATGATGAGGAGTTTTTGGGAAAATATACGCTTGATGCGCGAGCATTCAGGCAGGAGCTTCGTTTTCTGGCGGCATTTTCTAGCTTGAAGGCTAAATTTAATTTAGCTGATTTATCTCAAGCGATGAGTCAACCGGAGTTGGCGGAAGAAATATATCGACAAGTTTTAATTGATAAGCCAGATAATGTGCGCGCTCTTTTATCGTTAGCTTATCTCTATGCTGCTTCGCCGGAAGCCGCCGATGCTTATAAAGCGATTACTTATTTCGAACGAGTACTTAAACAAGAAAAACGTATGCCCGGTGTTTATAATCAACTCGGGTTGGTCTACTGGCGTCTTTCTGATTACCAACAGGCAGAAAAATACTGGCTTAAGGCTAAAAGAATGAATCGAAGCGATCAAGCAGCCCTAGATTATTTGGTTCAAATTGAAGATTTAAAAAAGCGTGACCTTTTGCCACGCTGAGAAAGTTATCTATTTAAGAAAAATACTTATTAAATTAAATAAGTTGTTTCAAGTCGTTATGCAAGTTTACACTTAGTCTCGTCGCCATTCCTTAAAGATAGTTATCACTGCTAAAAGCCCGTCTTTAGCAGTTATTTTTTTACCCTCAGAATAGCCACGCCTGGCGTAGCTAATTGGGAATTCTTTGATTTTATAGCCGGATTTTATTAGTCTCGCGGTAATTTCTGGTTCTATTTCAAAGCGTTTACCGCTCAAATTGATAGAAGCTAAGGCGCTTGTCGGAATTAATTTAAAACAAGTTTCCATGTCAGTTAACTTGACTCGGAAAAGTAGGTTAGTTAGTTCCGTGAGAAAGCGATTTACTAAATAATGAAAGGAGGGTCGAGGCTTATTTAAGAAACGTGAACCAAATATAGCAAGCTTGCCATCATTTTCGGAGTTAATCAGAGAACTCATTTTAAGAAAAAGACGTTCAATATCATTTGGGTCATATTCTAAGTCGGCATCGCAGACTATAAAATAATTACCGGTTATTTCTTTGAGGCCACGCTTAACTGCTGCTCCTTTGCCCTGGTTTGGTTCTTGTCGAATAAGATGAAAGTTGTGCTGCTTCTGGAGCGCAACTAAAATAATAGGCGTTCTATCACTGGAGCCATCGTCTACTACGATTACTTCTTTATTGATGCTTAGCTGGCAGATAGTGGGTAGCGATTTCTCAATCAGATGCTCTTCATTGAAAACGGGCACGATGATTGAAAGCTTGTTATTATCTGAAAACTGGCATGCGGTTTTATTTATTTGGTCTTGTAACATGACTATATTATAGCATAAATAGATCATCAATTAGTTTGGCCCATCTTTCAACTCAGCCCATCCTTCAGTTTGGCCTATCATTTTTTTACCCATCCTTCAGTTTGGCCTATCATTTTTTTACCCATCCTTTTATCTTGATAGCAGTCCAAAGAACAGTTGGCGTTCTTTTCTAAGGGTCTAAGCAATTCTTGTAAAATTGGAGCCGTGGAAGATATTCCGCATTTAATAGCTTGTTGGCGCGCTAAATGGCACAAGATTAATATGTTGTGAGCTAATTGTTGGCCAGCCGAAGATATGAAAATTGGATGTAGCTGGGTTGGATTATTTTCTAGGTTTAATTTTATTTTTTGTTTTTGCGTCGCCTTAATGATTAAAGATGTCGCCGGTGTAATTTTCCCTGCTAATAAATCCTCCATCCAATCAGCAGCATCATCGGCTAGCTGTTTAGCAGCTAAGGCAATGCGGAAAAATTCCAGTTGTTTTTCTTGTTGGGCAAGATTGAGTCCGGGATTAATTTTTATACAGCAGCAAATCGGCATAATAGCCAAAGTTAAAGATTTTCGAGATAAGCGAGTTAGATTGGAAAAATCAGGTATTCTTGTTGGAACTTTCCATCCCCGCTTTGTTTTTCTGAGAGTAGATTGCCGGACTTCTTCCTGGTTACATTTTTCCAAATCAATTATTACGGCCTCGAAATTCTTTAACGTTTCTGGAGATAGCTTTGATTGATATAATATTTTTAAGAAGCGTCGGAAATAATCATTAGCGCGTGGTAGCTCAATAGCTTTTCCGCTGCCGTCTAAAAAATCGTCGTAAATATTAAGGGCGCGCCAAAGATAAATTTGTCCTTGTCCGTAAAGTTGAGAAAATTTCTTACTCTTTAACTGTTTTTTAGTTTCTGGACAGGAACTGGTGAACCAGTAAGGCCAATAATAAGCTTTTTCAATTTTCATAATTCAAGGGCAACGTTACTGTAAAAATAGTTTCTTGGCCGGGGCGTGAATTTGCTTTTATTTCGCCACCGAAATCATGCTCGATGATATTCTTAGTTGAAGATAAACCAAGGCCGAGTCCACGTCCTTGCTTGGTGCTGAAAAATGGTTGGAAAATTTTGGTGCAATTTTCTGACAAGATGCCGCTGCCATTATCGTGTACTTCAATAATCGCATTCTGGCCAAAATGTCTTAGAAAAATATGAACATTTCGTTCTATTTTTTTGCCAACAGGAGCTTGTTCATTCGCGTTTTCGCAGGCCTCAATGCTATTACAGATAAGATTTGTCATAATCTGCCCTAGCTTTACGGCATCGCCGTGACAACAGACATCAGCTTGCGAAGAAAAGTGAATTGTTACTCCAGCCTGCCTTGCCTTATAACTTAGTATTTTGATGATTGAGCGAATTTCTTCGGGGAGAGAGAAAAGTGAGTGGATGCTTTCTTGCTTTATCGAGCGCTTAATACAGGCAATAAGATCTTCCATTTTTCTGGCGGCAACAATTGCTTGAGACAAGCAATCTTTAGCTTCACCCAGTCTTTCTATGGAAACATCGGCGCCCTCAATTAGTTCGGATTTCTTAACCTGCTCTAGATTAAGAGAAACCGCAGTTAGAGGGTTTACTAAATCATGGAAAATACCCGAGGAGATGCGGCCGAATTCGGCTAAACGATAAAGCTGACTAATCTTGTCAGCCTCCATTTCTCTGATTAAACTCGTTCTTTCGGCTACTCGGATTTCGAGGTCATCTCTTTCCTGTCTTAGTTCTGCTTCACTGCTTTTTGCTCTAACTAAAGCTCGTCTAATTTCGCGATCAAAGATAAATACTAGCGCGGTAATAAGAAGCAAGAGAACGGCGTATACTATCGCATCTCCAAGTTCATGGTTTTCCGCTCGCCAATAACTACGAACAGTAATAATATTGTTTGCCTGAGCATAGGTTAAAATTAAAAGAAAGGCGTTAAGAACTAGGGCGCTAAAAAATGCAGCCTTAGCGCTGATTAGTAGGCCGCAGAAAGTAATTATTAAGACGTCAAGAAGCAGGGCAGCAGGCAAATCAGCGCCCCAAATATAAAAAGAATAAATGGCCGGTACAGCATAAGTAACGATTACCAACCAAGAAGCAGTTTTTATATATCCGCGCCTAGACATTAGAGCGAGTATGATGAAAAAAACTAAAATAGCTAACGTATAAATCACAGGCAATCCGCGGTCACTGGGATTAGAAATTACATCCCAGAGCCTTATTAGATTTATTAAGGAGAAGCAAAAAATGGAGAAGGAAATAATCAGATTAAGAATTAGTTCTCTGCGCGCCAAGTCTTCATTTTGGCTTTTTGGTAACAAAAAGTGCCCAGCGACACCTTTCAATAAAGCGGCCATACTATTTAACCCGTCTGCTGTTTTGAGTAAAGGCATAAAGATTTTAAATTGATAATATTGCTTTTTTGTGGGATAACAAAAAGCGCCCCCTGATTTATAGAGGACGCTTTTTGTTTAATCACGCCAAGGAGTGCCTGGATTCAGTAAGCGGGACAACAGGAGCGTTGAGGGCGCTGTGTTAGTCTGGCGTACGCGGTTAGTGGCTTTTTTGCGGATTTTTTTCATTTTTTTATAGTTAATGAATTAAGTCTATTTTATATTGGTAATATTTCATTATTCTTTTTCGTCTATCTTATAACCACGGTTAGACATCGTGAAAATGAAGCGGTCACGCTTACTTTCTATTTTTTTTCGTAATTTCATAATATGGACCTCAATGGTATTGGAAAATGGATCAGCATTTTCGTCCCAAACATGTTCCATAATATCTTGTCGAGACAAGTAGTACCCCTTATTTTCCAGTAGATAAGAGAGTAAAGCGAATTCTTTGGCCCGCATTTTGATGCCCTTACCATTTTTCGTAACTAGAAATTTTTCTGGATAGACTTCTAAGTTTTTGATTGCTAGTCGGCTATCTTTGAGAGCGGGCGGTCGACGCGTTATCGCCTTAATGCGAGAGAAGAGTTCGCAGAGAGAAAAGGGTTTAGTTAAATAATCGTCGGCACCAGAATCTAATAGGTCAATTTTATCGTCTAAATCGGAACGGACGGTAATCATAATTATTGGTGTTTGCTTTTTTTCTTGTCGCAAACGCTCGATAATTTCTCGGCCACTTATTTGTGGCAAGTTGTAATCTAGTAAAATGACATCGTAGTCATGAACTAAAGCAAGCATCAAGCCCTTGTCACCGTCATGAGCGACATCGAGCACAACATTCTTTTCTTTCAAGAAAGAAGCGATTGATCGAGCAATGTCCTGGTCATCTTCAATTAAGAGCGCTTTCATAATATTTATATGATAAATCAATGCTAATATTATACAATAAAACATATGAACAAAAAATAAACTTTTTGTCCACTGATTTTATGGCGGCTTCGGACTATTTTAAAGGAGCGTTTTTTCGGTTTTCAGGGTTGCCTTTATAGTCAAGAAAGGCTAATATTTAATTGAGCTTTTAAGACATAATAATGTTAAAAAATAAAGGAAAAAAACGACTTTTAGAGTTGCTGCAAGAGAAAACAGCCGATCCATTCTCTATCCAGGAGGGTCGTTTTCGTTTTGGCGAACTTAAAGATTCGGTCTATTATTCTGATTGGACTGAAGAGTCATTCTTATCTGATAGCGGTCAGAAAGAAATGGTGACGCGTAGCTTTAATTTTGGTAAATTAAAATATTTGTCGCTTATCGCCGTGGCCATTATTATGATTTTAGGCAGTCGCGCCGCTTGGCTGCAGGTAGTTAAAAGTGAGCATTATTATTTATTATCAGAAGATAATCGTTTGAGGGCTGAAGTAATTGAGCCGAAAAGAGGAATTATTTATGATCGTAATTTACAACCGCTAGTGAGAAATAAAGCTAACTTCGTCTTATACTTACGTCCTATCGATTTGCCGCGCGATGAATTAGCGCGCGATGAATTAATTCGGGAAATCGGTGCGGTTTTAGCAGGAGAAGCTGCTGTACCGCTTCAGGCTGAAATTCTATCTTCAAGCTCTAAGAATTTACAGCTAGTTTCCGATAATAATTATTTTTACAAAATTAAAGAGGCGCTTGCTAAAGTAAAGATAGGTTCTCTAGAATCATATCAACCGCTGTTTGTTCAAGATAATATTGATTATGAAATAGCGATGCGTGTTAACCTGGAATTGCCAAATTGGCCGGGTGTGTTTTTAACTAATAAGATTCGTCGTGAATATTTAGCGGCCGGCCCTAGTGGGCCGGAAATTTCCGCTAGCAGTAGTTTGAGCCATATTCTTGGCTATACTGGCAAAATTAACGATCGGGAACTTAAAAGTTTGGGTCCAAAATATTCTTTAATTGATTATGTTGGTAAGGTTGGCCTGGAATATTATTGGGAGAAAGAATTGAAGGGCGAGACCGGTCGAAAAAGTATTGAAGTTGACGCGCTCGGGCGCCAGAAAAAAATTGTTAGCGAAACACCAGCTCAGGACGGATATAATTTACAGTTGGCTCTCGATTTAGATTTACAGCAGAAGACCGAGGAGGTATTGCAGCGTCATTTAGAAAAAAATAAACTGGAAAGAGCTTCAATTATAATTATCAATCCTCAAAACGGCGAGATTTTGTCTTTAGTGAGTTGGCCGGCTTATGATAACAACGCTTTTGCCCGCGGTATCAGTCAAGCAGAATATACTGTCTTATTGGAAGACGTTAATCAGCCGATGTTTAATCGGGCCATCAGTGGCGAATTTCCATCGGGTTCAACCATTAAGCCGATTTTTGCGGCTGGCGCTTTACAGGAAGGGGTAATTACGGAAAAAACTAGTTTTTTAAGCACGGGTGGATTACGTATCGGGCAGTGGGTGTTTCCTGATTGGCGCGCCGGTGGTCACGGGATTACTGATGTTAGAAGAGCAATTGCTTTTTCTGTTAATACGTTTTTCTACTATATCGGCGGCGGTTATGGCGATTTTACGGGCCTCGGTTTAGATGGTCTAGTTAAATATGCTCGGCTGTTTGGTTTGGGCAGTCCGACGGGAATTGATTTAAGCGGCGAAGGGAAAGGTCTGGTGCCTACTAGAGAGTGGAAGGCTGAGGTTAAGAAAGAGCCTTGGTATATCGGCGACACCTATCATGTCTCCATTGGTCAAGGTAACGTTTTAACCACGCCCCTTCAAGTTGCTAACTACACAGCAGCCCTAGCTAATGGCGGGACGCTTTATAAGCCGCGCTTAGTAACTCGTATTTTGGATAGTCAGAATAATTTAGTTCGAGAAATAAAACCAGAAATAATTCACAAGGACTTCATTGATGCGCGCAATATAGAAATAGTTAGAGAGGGAATGCGCCAGACGGTGACCATTGGTAGCGGACGCTATCTCGCCTCTTTGCCAGTTACTTCAGCCGGCAAGACCGGAACTGCTCAGTGGTCAAGCAAGAAAAATACCCATGCTTGGTATATTGGTTTCGCACCTTATGATAATCCAGAATTAGCGATTACCGTTCTTTTAGAAGAAGGCGGCGAAGGCAGTGCTGTTTCTGTGCCTATTGTTTACGAAATTTTTAATTGGTATTTTAGTCAGAGCCAACAGGAATAAAAGTCAGAGCCAACAGGAATAAAAGTCAGAGCCAACAGGAATAAAAAATAATTTGATTTATGCCCCTCTACTTACATCTATTAATTCATTTGAGCTTAGCGATACTCACCGGCTATGTTGCTGGTCGATTTTTTAAAAACGTGTACCTGGGTTTAATTGCCGGGTTAGCGGCTGGTTTTTTTATTGATCTGGATCATGTTTTGGAATATTTCTTAGTTTTTGGTCCTAGTTTTAATCTGCAATATTTTTTAGAAAGCCGACAATTTTTATTGAGCGATAAAATTAGACTATATTTCCACGCCTGGGAGTATGTACCGTTATTTTTAGCAGTTGCTTGGCTTTTTAGGAAACGTCAGAAAGTGAAAATTATTTTTATTACTTTGGCGATTGCCGGCACTGTCCATCTTATCTCCGATGTATTTATTAATAACTATAATTTTAAATACTATTCTTTGGTTTATCGTTATCAACAGGATTTTGCCTCGGAAAAGTTGCTTAGCCCAGCCGCTTACCAATTTAATCAAGAATACAAACAAAAGTTAGGAATTTAGCTTATTTTTAAATAAAAAGATTGGTTATTAGCACTCTATTGACTTGAGTGCTAATTTTGTTTATAATAATATAAAAGAGAAAAAAATATGATTTCTGATCGCAAGCAGTTTTTACTAGAAACAATTGTTAAAGAATATGTTAAGACCGCTCAGCCGGTCTCTTCTGGCATGTTGGTAGAAAAATATCAGCTCGATATCTCGCCAGCAACAGTCAGAAACGAGATGATGGAGTTAGAGGAAGAGGGCTATATTCATCAGCCACACACTTCCGCCGGTCGTATTCCGACCGAGGCGGCCTATCAGCTTTTCTCCTCCGGCCTGAAATCGGAAAAAAAGAAGGCTAGAGGCTTGAAAGAGGCCGAGGAAAAAATTTTAGATAATTTGTTTCGTCAAGACGAAGCTGCTTTCCGTCAAACCGCCAGAGCAATCGCTGAGTTAGCTGGGGGCGCGGTGTATTGGGCTTTCCATAAGAATGATCTTTACTATACCGGTTTGTCCAACCTATTTGCCCAACCAGAGTTCAAGCAGGCTAGTGCTGTCTGTGATGTTTCTGGAATTATTGATCGCATGGAAGAAATTATTGATGATATCTTTGAAGATTTGGAAGAAGGAGAGCAGACATTAATTGGCTCACACAATCCTTTCGGCAATTTCTTAAGTACGGTTCTAGTAAAATATCGTCATGATAATTCTCACGGTCTATTTGGAATATTAGGTCCGATGCGCATGGACTATAGCCGCAATTTGGCTCTAGTAGAATTTATAAGAAACAAATTTGTCCGCTAATAATAATATTTATGGCAGAATTGAAAAAAGGTCTATACCGCCATTATAAGGGCGCGGAATATAGAATCATCAGCGAAGCAGCTGATTCAGAAAATAAAGAAAGTTTGGTCGTTTATCAGGACATTAAAGATGAGGCCAAGGTTTGGGTCAGGCCAAAAAAAATGTTCTTAGAAAAAGTGGAAACACCAGAAGGTCAGAAAAATCGTTTTGAGTTTATCGGTGAAGATAATCAGGAAAATGGCGAAGAGAAATATTTGCGCGCTTTAGCTGATTATCAGAATCTACTCAAGCAGACCGCGCGCGATAAGCAGGACTTCGTTAAATATGCGGTTAGTGATTTTTTACAAGATTTGTTGCCAGTTTATGATCATTTAAAGTTATCTATTGCTGGATTAGGCGAAGAAGAAAGTAAGAATCCCTGGGCCGTTGGTGTCAGCCATGTCTTAAAGCAGTTTAAAGAAGTTTTATCTTCAAAAGGTGTGGAAGAAATTAAGACTGTCAGCGAGAAATTTGATCATGATACTATGGAGGCGGTTTCCGGAGAGGGCGAAATAGTGGCTCACGAGGTTTCTCCTGGTTATAAGCTCAATGGCAGAGTGATTCGCCCGGCGAAAGTTGTAGTTTCAAATAACAAAGAATAATAAAAATATTAATTTGTTTCCCTCGCTATCTATTTGGCACCGCTGAATTTTAGCGAAGGAATAATAAATCTATGTCACTAGTAAAATGGACCCCATTTTTTTCGGATTTCGACGACATGGATAAGATGATGGAATCCATGTTACCTGCCGTTAGAGGCAATCAGTTCGGTTTTACGCCAGCAGTTGATGTTTATGAAGATAAAGATAATATTATTGTCGAAACTCAGTTGGCTGGCATTGATCCGGAAAAGGTTGATATCTCCATTGAGAATAATGTTTTGTGCATTAAGGGTGAAAGTGAAAAGAAAAGCGAAGTGGAAGATAAAAATTATTATCGTAAGGAAATTCGTCGCGGCTCTTTTTATCGTTCCATTCCTTTGCCGACCAAAGTGGACGGTGATAAAGCCAGTGCGGTTAATGAAGGCGGCGTTTTAAAGGTTGTGGTACCGAAGGCACCAGAAGTTAAGCCGAAGTCTATTAAGATTCAAACTAAAAAATAAGTAGCAAGAAATAAATTTACAAAAATATGGGAAAAATTTTAGGAATTGACTTAGGGACGACTAATTCCGCCATGGCTATCATGGAGGGTGGTGCTCCTAAGATTATTGAAAACATTGAAGGTAACCGGACGACTCCGTCGATTGCGGCGATTTCCAAAAACGGCGAAAGAATAGTCGGTGCGGCCGCTAAGCGCCAAGCTGTTATTAATCCGGAAAATACTGTTTATGCGGTCAAACGTTTAATTGGTCGTCATTTTGGCGAGGAAGAAGTCCAGCGCGACCTTAAAACTGCTCCTTATAAAATTGTGCAGGCAGGTGAGGGTGTGAAGGTTAAAATGGGTGACAAAGATTATTCTCCTCAGGAAATCTCAGCAATGATTTTATCTAAACTCAAAGCGGATGCCGAGGCCAAGATAGGAGAAAAAATTACCGAAGCAATTATTACGGTGCCGGCTTATTTTAATGATTCTCAACGTCAAGCAACTAAGGACGCTGGTCAAATTGCTGGCTTGGAAGTAAAACGTATTATTAATGAGCCGACAGCAGCTGCTTTAGCTTACGGATTTGATAAGAAAAATGGGCAAAAGATTGTTGTCTATGATTTAGGTGGCGGAACTTTTGATGTTTCTGTTTTAGATATTTCTGCCGATACGGTTGAGGTTAAATCAACTAACGGCGACACTCACTTGGGAGGAGAGGATTTTGATCAGCGGATTATTAATTGGATTATTGACGAATTTAAGCGCGACCAGGGTATCGACTTATCACAAGATGCTTTAGCTTTGCAACGTATTAAAGAAGCAGCAGAAAAAGCTAAGATTGAATTGTCTACTGCTCAGGACACAGAAATTAATCAGCCTTTCATTACCACTGATGCTAATGGTCCTAAACATTTAGTCATGAAAATTTCGCGCTCAAAGTTAGAATCTTTAGTTATGGATTTAGTAGATAATACTATTGAACCTTGTCGTCGCGCGATCGCTGACTCTGGATTTCAGCTCAGCGATATTAATGAAATTTTAATGGTTGGCGGTATGACCCGCATGCCCTTGGTGCAACAGAAAGTCAAAGAATTTTTTGGCAAGGAGCCTAATTTGAGTGTTAATCCGGATGAAGTAGTAGCTTTAGGAGCCGCTGTTCAAGCCGGTGTTTTACAGGGCGATGTTAAGGATGTTCTTTTGCTTGATGTTACGCCGCTTACTTTAGGTATCGAAACTATGGGAGGAGTAGCTACTCCTTTAATTGAAAGAAATACAACTATCCCGACTTCTAAATCCCAAATATTTTCTACCGCTGCGGATGGACAAACGAGCGTAGAGATTCATATTGTTCAAGGAGAAAGACCAATGGCGTCTGACAATAAAACTCTTGGCCGCTTTATTCTTGATGGTATCCCCTCAGCGCCGCGCGGTATCCCGCAAGTAGAAGTAAAATTTGATCTTGACGCTAACGGTATTCTTAATGTTTCTGCGACTGATAAGGCAACCAATAAACAACAGAATATAGCCATCACCGCTTCTTCCGGTCTTTCTAAAGAAGAAATTGAAAACATGAAAAAGGAGGCAGAAGTACATGCGGAAGAAGATAAGAAAAAGAAAGAAGAGGTGGAAATTAAAAATCAAGCCGATGCGGTTATTTTCACAACTGAAAAGATGTTGAAAGAATCAGGCGAAAAGATGAAGCCGGAAGATAAGAAAGAACTAGAAGAAAAAGTTGAAGCGCTCAAGAAAGCAAAAGAGGGAGGCAATTTAGTTGAAATGAAACAAAAAATGGAGGAGATGAGCGCGGTTGCACAAAGAATCGGTGCGGCTATGTATCAACAACCAGGTGCAGGCGCCCCGGGCGCTGAAGCCGCTGGCTCAGAAGCAGGCTCAACACCGGGCACAGGTAACACTGAATCAGCTACTGGCACAAATGGGTCTTCCTCAGCTGGAACTAATGGCGAAACTAATGGCGGTAGCCAGGACGAAGTAGTTGAAGGTGAGGTAGAAGAAAATAAATAATTTCTTGGTTTTTAGGCCGCCCCTTGAGGTTTTTAATTGCCCGAGGGGCGGCTTGCTGAATTAATAAATTATGTCGTCTGCTTAATGAAGTATGTTAAATTAAGTTAGACGGACTACCGTGGTTGAATTAATAAGTTATGTCCAAGGATTATTACAATATTTTAGGAGTGTCTAAGTCTGCTAGTCAGGATGAAATCAAAACCGCTTTTCGTAAAAAAGCGCATGAGCATCATCCAGACAAGGGCGGCGACGCGGAAAAATTTAAGGAGTTTAATGAAGCTTATCAGGTTTTAGGTAATCCAGAAAAAAGAAAACAATACGATCAATTCGGTTCTGCCTTCCAGAACGGACAAGCGGGAAATGCTAATTGGGGCGGCTTTGGCGGTCAAGGTAATGCTGGTTTTCAGAACGGCGGCTTTAACATGGATTTTGAAGATTTGAGTGAAATGTTTGGCGGTTTTGGTGATATTTTCGGTTTCGGCGGATCTTCTCGGGGAGCGAAAAGGCAGACTCGCGGACGCGATTTAGAAATGGAACTGAAACTAGATTTTTTGGAAGCAGTTTTTGGTGCGGAAAAGGAATTAAATTTTTCTCGGCAAAATACCTGCGATCGTTGTAAGGGGCAAGGGGCTGAACCGGATGCGAAAATTACCGCTTGTCAGCATTGTCATGGCACCGGTGCAATTGCTAAGTTGCAACGTACTATTTTAGGAAATATTCAAACTAAATCACCCTGTCCTTATTGTGGGGGCGAAGGTCAGACTGTTAGCAAAAAATGTGCTAAGTGTAGCGGTTCCGGCGTCCAGCAGACGGCGACAAAACTGAAAGTGAAAGTTCCGGCCGGAATAAGTCAGGGCGAGTCTATTCGTTTGAGTGGTCAGGGAGAAGCAGGGCAAAAAAGTGCCCCGTCGGGAGATCTGTATTTACGTGTCAGAGTTAATTCGCATAAAAAATTTGTTCGCGACGGTTATGATATTCGTACCGAAGAAATTATTTCTATCAAGCAAGCAATTTTAGGAGATAAGATTGAAATCGAAACTGTGCACGGAAAAGTAAAGTTGAAGATTCCAGAAGGTACGCAGTCGGGTACGATTTTTAAGATTAAAGAAAAAGGAGTCTTTAGGTTGCATGGCCGCGGACAAGGCGACCATTATGTGCGAATTAAGGTAAAAATTCCGGCCTCTTTGAATCGTAAGCAGAAAAATTTATTGGAAGAGTTGGATATTTAAGGTGTTTGATGAATTGACTTTTGCGGTTTAGATGATAAGATGAAAAATATAAGATTATGAAAATTGTATTATAAAAAATTAATAAAAACGCGATTTTTCGCGTTTTTTTAAGAAAAAATGCTCATCGATACACATGCTCATATTAATTTTGCCGCTTTCAGGGAAGATGCTGACGAAGCAATCCGCCGGGCTTTAGATAATGATACCTGGATGGTTTTAGTTGGCTCAGAATTTAAGACTTCTAATCGAGCTTTAAATTTCGCTAATCGTTACGAAAAAGGTGTTTACGCGGCTATTGGATTACATCCTATTCATCTGCAAGAGGGCTTAGTGGAAAGTGAAGACGAAGATAGTGGCGAATATAGCTTTAAACCGCAGGCAGAGGAATTTGATTATGGCAGCTATGAAAAGTTGGCCAAGTTTCAAAAAGTAGTTGCTATTGGCGAAATTGGCTTAGATTACTATCATCTTGATCCGACCAAAGACATGGTTGCTGCCAAGCGTAAACAACAAGAAGTTTTCGCTAGTCAACTACTTTTAGCCCGCAACTTGGAATTACCAGTTATCATTCATTGTCGACAGGCTCATGATGATCTTTTGGCAATGTTACAAGATTTTAAGAAAGAATACAGTCATCTTTTGCCAGCCACTAAGCCCTGGGGTGTAGTTCATTGTTTTTCTGGTGATGAAGATTTAGCTTGGGAATATTTTAATCTCGGTCTACTCATATCTTTTACGGGATTAATCACTTTTAGTCAGAAATGGGACGATTTAATTCGTAAAACTCCTTTAGAGAGAATGATGATAGAAACGGATTCGCCCTATATGACGCCGGAGCCTTATCGTGGTCAGCGCAATGAACCCTTATTAGTTCAATATGTTGCCGCTCGAATTGCTGAAATTAAGGGGGTAAAAATTGAAAAAGTAGCGGAAATTACGACCGCCACGGCGCGCAACTTATTTAATATCTAAACGGCAAAAACCGAAAATCGGCAGTCTTGACTTTTAAGTAGGATTGGTCTATAAGAATATTAGATAATAATGGCGAAATTTATTGCCAAATTTTCGGTTGCTAACAACATGGATAAGAAATCAGTCAGGGAAATAGTAGTAGCGAGTGCGATGTACAGCCTCGGCTCAATATTGGGTCCGCTTCTGGTCATCGGTGGCGTTGGTTTTATCTTGGATAGAATTTTTAACACTCGTCCCTGGATACTCTTAATTAGCGTACTGGTAGCCTTTATTGTCACCAATGTTCTCTTATTTAAAAAAATCAAAAAGATAAATCAGATGATGGATGCGTATAGTCTTGAGGCCACTTCTAAAGAGAAAGAGAAGGGCAAAGAGGCTAAAGATTCTGGCAAAGAAGAGATAAAAAACTAGGAATTGTTAGTGTCGGCGCATAAGTCTATTATTTTTCAAGGTGTATGGGATTAAATATTTCTTTAGCACCGGAGGTGCTTTTTTATATTGGTTCTTGGCCAATCAGCAATGCTCTGTTTTGGTTTTTTTGGCTTTGGCTGGCTTTTTTGGTTGGCGCCTTAATTTTGCGCGCTAACTTAAAGATGATTCCAGGGAAAGGACAAAATTTTGTTGAACTTATGGTTACCGGAGCTTATGATTTTACAGAATCAATTATTGGTAAAGGCAAAAAAGCAGAACGAGTATTTCCTTTAGTGTCGACAATGTTTTTTTTCGTTTTGATTGCCAATCTTTTACCGTATCTACCAGGACAAGCGGCCATTACTTTTAATAACGGCGATAAAATAGTTCCTTTATTTCGTTCCATTGCCTCTGATTACGGCTTGGTTTTTATGATGACCATAATTACTGTTGTTACTGTGCAGCTAGTTACCATTATTGTGAGCGGACCTTTCCGTTATTTGGGGAAATTTATTAATCTGCGCAGCCCCTTAAAGTTTTTCTTAGGAATCATGGATCTTATTGGCGAAATTGCAAAAATTGTTTCTTTATCCTTCCGTTTGTTTGGTAATATTTTCGCTGGAGAAGTTTTGGGTGCAGTCATGTTATTTTTAGCCCCATTCTTTGTCCCGTTACCGTTTATGTTTTTAGGATTATTAACCGCAGTTGTTCAAGCTTTCGTTTTCTCCGTTCTGACCCTGGTCTTTATTTCTATGGCCTCGGAAATGGAGCCGGAAGAAGCCACGGCTTAAAACAAAGGGAATTAATAATTTTGAATGTTTAAATAATTAAAATAATAATTAAGATAATTAATATTAAAAACTATGGAAATTGAAGCAGCCAAGTACTTAGCCGCCGGTCTCGCTGTCGGCTTGGG
The DNA here is from genome assembly GCA_964350915.1 of uncultured Gammaproteobacteria bacterium. GTDB lineage: Bacteria > Patescibacteriota > Patescibacteriia > Patescibacteriales > UBA12465 > UBA12465. The sequence goes on from CAYGLM010000001.1 coordinate 21,434, forward strand.
CGCTATCGGTCCCGGTATCGGTGAAGGTATCGCCGCCTCTAAGGCTTTAGAGTCAATCGGTCGCAACCCAGAAGCAAGCGGAAAAATTACTCCGTTAATGTTCGTCTCAATGGCGATTACGGAATCAACCGCTATTTACGCTTTGGTTATCGCCCTGATTATCCTTTTCGGTTAATATCTAGAGAACAAGGCAGTCTAACTCTTTAGTTAAAGGGTTAGATGACTTTGTTTTTTAATCAATCATCTACCACTATGAACAGCTTAATTCAAGCTTTAGGCCTAGACGTCCGTATTTTACTGGCTCAATTCGTTAATTTTTCTATTCTTGTTTTCGTGCTTTGGCGCTTTGCCTATAAGCCGCTTTTCAAGTTGCTTGAAGACAGACGTCTTAAAATTGAACAGGGCGTCAAAGATTCTGAAGCTGCTACTCAGAAATTAGCTGAGTCAATTAAAGAAGGTAAGCAGGTTATTGCTGAAGCCCGTCAACAGGCGAGCGGTATTATTGAAGAAGCCCAGGGGCGCGCAGAAACTAGATATCAGGAAGTCGTTAATAAAGCTAAGGAAGATATTCGCTTAGTAATGGATAAGGAGAAGGAAAAAATAGTTCAAGAAAAAGCCGCCATTGTTAGTGAAGTGAAATCCGAGCTATCAGGGCTCTTGATGTTGAGTTTGGAAAAATTTTTGGGAGAGAAAATGGACGAGGATAAAGATAAGAAGGCAATTGAAAAAATCGTGAAGGAGCTTTCTTAATTTAACATTTCAGGTAAGCCAATTATAATTATGAAAATCAGTCCCAAACAATATGCCATCGGTTTGTTCGAGCTCTTGGCTGGTCAAGACAAGGCAGCGGCAGAAAAGACTATCGCCAGCTTCGTCAGTTTTTTAGCGCAAAATCGCGACTTAGAAAAGGAGCAGGCCATTGTTTCTGAACTGGAAAATATTTTTGCTTTAGAAAGCGGCGAACGCAAGGTAGAGCTTATGAGTGCGCGTAATCTTCCCAAAGAAACCAAGGAATATCTGAAAGCCTATCTCGCAAAAAAATCAGGTTCAGCAAAAATTTCAATTTCTGAAGAAATTAATCCCGATATTATTGGCGGATTTATTGTCCGTTATGATGATAAGGTGATAGATGGCAGCTTGAAGCATCATTTATCAAATTTTCAAAAACAGCTTAGTAATTAATCAAAAATATGTCCAATACTAAAGATTTTATCGTTGAGCAACTCAAGCGCCAGATTTCCGGCTTCAAGGCCGAACTGGAAGAGGCAAGCGTTGGCCGCGTTCTAAAAATTTCTGACGGCATCGCCCTAGTTTCTGGCTTGAAAGAAGCGATGATGAGCGAAATTTTATCTTTTAAATCAAGTGAAGGCGAAGTTGCCGGCGTTGCTTTAAACCTGGAAGAAAATCTAGTCGGTGCAATTATCTTGGGAGAATTTGCTTCAATTAAAGAAGGTGATGAAGTTGTTTGCACCAAGCGCATTTTGAGTGTGCCAGTTGGTGAAGCGATGATCGGTCGCGTTATTAATCCGCTCGGCGAAGCCTTAGACGGAAAAGGAAAACCAGATACGAAAGATTTCTATCCGGTAGAAAAAATTGCCCCGGGCGTTATTACTCGTGAATCAGTGAAGCAGCCAGTGCAGACTGGTGTTAAGGCGATTGATGCGATGGTGCCAATTGGTCGCGGTCAACGTGAACTTATTATTGGTGACCGTCAAATTGGTAAAACTGCTTTAGCAATAGACGCGATTATCAATCAAAAAGGTCAGAACATGAAATGTGTTTATGTGGGCATTGGTCAAAAGGAATCAAAGGTGGCAGCGATTGTAAAAAAATTAGAAGAAGCTGGCGCGATGGAATATACCACGGTAGTTTTAGCTGGCGCTTCTAATTCCGCCTCACTTCTTTACATCGCTCCCTATGCTGGTTGTGCTTTAGCCGAATACTTTTTAGATAAAGGTGAAGATGTTTTAATTGTTTATGATGATTTATCTAAGCACGCCGTGGCTTATCGTGAAATCTCTTTACTACTTCGCCGCCCACCAGGACGCGAAGCTTACCCGGGTGATGTTTTTTATCTGCATTCTCGTTTACTAGAAAGAGCTTGTAAATTAAATAAGGATTTTGGCGGCGGTTCTATTACCGCTTTACCAATTATTGAAACTCAGGCTGGTGATATTTCTGCTTACATCCCAACTAATGTGATTTCCATTACTGATGGTCAGATTTTCTTAGAACCAGATATGTTTTATAAGGGCAACCGTCCCGCGATTAACGCTGGTCTATCGGTTTCCCGTGTTGGTTCTTCCGCTCAAATTAAAGCGATGAAAAAAGTCGCTGGTAAGATGCGCTTAGAAGCAGCTCAGTTTCGTGAACTGGCCGCTTTCGCTCAATTCGGTTCTGACTTGGATGAGGAAACCAGCCGTAAGTTAGAAAGAGGCAAGCGTTTATATGAAATTTTCAAACAGGACCAATATCAGCCTTTGTCAGTCGATAAGCAAGTTCTTGTTTATTATGCTTTGATTAACGGATTGCTCGATAATGTTCCAGTAGAAAAGATTCGCGAATTTGAAGCTGGCTTATATAAGTATGCAGAAACAAATAGCGAGGTAGGTAAAATGATCATCGAGCAAAATGATTTGACTCCAGAAATTGAAGAAGCTTTGAAAAAAGCAGTTTCTGATTATAAGGAAACTTTGGATTATTTGATTTAATATGGCGAAAACCAAGGAAATTTCGCGTCGCATTAAATCCATCACCAACACGAAAAAGATTACTAGGGCGATGGAAATGGTAGCGGCGGCTAAGATGAGGCGAGCAATTGACGCGGTCTTAAGAACTAGGACCTACGCTAATTTGAGCTGGGAAACTGTTTTACATCTTTCTAAAACCGTACCTAACCAGGACAGTCGCCCCCTTCATCCGCTATTAACTAAGCGACCTAAGACCAATAAAGTGGCGATGATTTTAATCACTTCTAATCGTGGTATGTGCGGAGGTTATAACTCGGCTATTATTAATAAAGTTAGAGAATCACTCAAGAAGCATAGCGAAGTGCCAGTGGAATTTATTCTTGTTGGTAAAAAGGGTTCCGTTGTTTATAACCAGGGCCAGACAGTGGCAGCTGAATTTCCTAAAGATGATTTATTGAGTGACCCTAAGGAAGTGGTGCCGATTGTTAAATTGGCAATCAAAGATTTTCTGGAGGGAAAATATGATAAAGTTTTTGTTGCTTATACTGACTTTGTTAGTGCCGTAAAACAGGTACCACGTATTAAACAGCTTTTGCCGGTTGATATTGAATCGGAAGATGAATATTTGGGAATTGTGGCTGATCCAAAGGTAAGTGTTAGCAAGCAACTTTTAAGCGAAAAAACTGTTAAACATCTTGGTCCGAAATCGGGCAGTGAATATTTATTTGAACCTGATCCAGAAACGGTTTTAGACACGATGATTCCACGCTTACTCGAAGTTCAAATTTATCAGGCGATGTTAGAAGCCAATGCTTCTGAGCATAGCGCCCGTATGTCAGCGATGCACCAGGCCACCGAAGCCGCTAATGATATGGTTAATGAATTAACATTATTTTATAATAAGGCCAGGCAGGCCGGTATTACTGCGGAAATCGCAGAAATTAGTGCCGGTGCTAACGCCCTCCTAGACTAATAAGAACGTAAAAATATGACTGACAAAAAAACTAATGTCGGCAAGGTGAAACAGGTAATCGGCGTCGTGGTCGACGTTTATTTCGAAAATAACCTGCCGGAAATTTATAATGCCTTAGAGATTCAAATGAAGACTGGCAAGTTGGTGCTTGAAGTTAACCAGCACATCGGTTCCAACGTTGTTCGTACGGTCGCCATGGGTACTACTGACGGCTTAAGTCGCGGTCAGGACGCCATTGATACGGGTGGACCTATTAGCGTGCCGGTTGGTGAAGAAACTTTAGGCAGAATTTTCAATGTCTTAGGAGAGGCAGTTGATGGTGGCGAAACACCAAAAACAGCCAAGAAATATGGCATTCATCGCCCAGCACCAAAGTTCGTTGACCAATCTGATAGCGTAGAAATTTTGGAAACAGGTATTAAAGTTATTGATTTAATCTGCCCTATTGTTAAGGGTGGTAAAGTGGGAATGTTCGGTGGCGCCGGTGTTGGTAAGACCGTCGTTATTCAAGAGCTTATCCATAACATTGCTTCCGAGCACGGTGGTTATTCTGTTTTTGCTGGTGTCGGCGAGAGAACGCGTGAAGGTAACGACCTATATCATGAATTTAAAGAGAGCGGCGTTATTGATAAGGTGTCGATGGTTTTCGGTCAGATGAATGAGCCACCAGGTTCACGTGCCCGCGTCGCCTTAACTGGTTTATCAATTGCTGAATATTTCCGTGACGAAAAAAATCAAGATGTACTTTTCTTCGTTGATAATATTTTCCGTTTCACTCAAGCTGGTTCCGAGGTGTCTGCTCTTTTAGGGCGTATGCCTTCCGCTGTTGGTTACCAGCCAACCTTATCAACGGAAATGGGAGAACTACAAGAAAGAATTACTTCTACCAAGAATGGTTCTATTACTTCCATTCAAGCGGTTTACGTTCCAGCCGATGACTTAACCGACCCCGCTCCTGCTACTACCTTCGCCCACTTAGACTCCACGGTTGTTTTATCTCGTTCACTATCTGAGCTTGGTATTTATCCAGCCGTTGATCCGCTCGATTCTTCCTCTATTATTCTTGATCCAAAAATTGTTGGTGAAGAACATTATGAAGTTGCTCGCGGCGTCCAGAAGATTTTACAGCGCTACAAAGATTTACAGGATATTATCGCCATTTTAGGCATGGAAGAATTATCAGCTGAAGATAAGATTATTGTTGCGCGTGCTCGTAAAATTCAGAGATTCTTATCTCAACCTTTCTTCGTAGCTGAAGCTTTCACTGGTCGCCCAGGAAAATACGTCAAATTAACCGATACTGTTAAAGGTTTTAAAGAAATTCTCGACGGTGCTCATGATGATAAGTCAGAGGACGATTTCTATATGAGAGGTTCAATTGATGAAGTGAGTAAAGAATAAATTATATTTATGGCCGACAAGAAAACGATACAATTTGAGATAGTAACTCTGGACCGCGTTGTCTTGAAGCAAGAAATCTTGCAAGTGACGGCGCCGACGCAGCTGGGAGAGATCACAGTCTTGCCGGAACATATTCCGTTGGTTTCTGTTTTAAAGCCTGGCGTTATTGAAATTAAATTAGCTTCCGGAGAAACGGAAATCATGTCAGTATCGGGCGGATTTATTGAAGTCTTAAAAGATAAGGTGGTAATTTTGGCCGATAATGCGGAAAGAGCTGAAGAGCTGGATGAAGAACTGATTACTTCGGCGCGCAAGGCAGCGGAAGAAGCGAAGGCTAAGGCTGATGCTGACGATCATTATGACTATTCCTTGGTAGCCGCTAAATTGGAAGCAGAAATGGCACGCGAGCGCGCTCTTCAGAAATGGCGTAAGCTGAAAGGTATTAGTTAAAATTTGAGAAATAAAAAGACCGCCCCAATATAGGGACGGTCTTTTGTTTTCTAGAAAAGGTTTTTTTAAAGCCAAAGCCAAGCAAATATAACTAGACCAATAGCGATGCGATACCAACCGAAGGGGACAAAATTATTTTTTTGAATATAGCGTAAGAAGAATTTAATTCCTAAGACAGCGGTTATAAAGGCAACAACTAGGCCAACAGACCAGATTATTAGCTCTTGACCGCTAAGAACGGGAGGCTCTTTATATAAGTCTAGAAAAGTGGCGGCGGCCATGGTCGGTAGAGCGAGTAAGAAAGAAAACTCAACAATATTTTTACGTGACACCCCTAAGGATAAGCCGCCCATAATAGTCGCTGCGGAACGGGAAACACCAGGTACAATCGCCATCGTTTGAAAAACACCGATTAAGGCAGCTTGGCGATAGGAGAGGTCACTTAATTTTTGTTCTGGCTCAGTGACAGTCTCTGAACGGGTCTTTTCCCGACGGGCAAAATATCTTTCCATGATAATGAGGGCGATACCGCCAACAATTAAAGCACTAGCGATCAGTGTCAAACTTTCCATTAGATAATTTTTGACTAGGCTGTAGGCCGCGAGTCCAATAATAGAAGTTGGAATAAAAGCGGCGGCGATTTTAAGAATTAACTTTGGTTCTTTAATTAATTTTTTGGCATATAAAACAGCTACTGAGAGAATCGCACCCAGTTGAATAGAAATCAAGAAACTCTTGAGGGAAGGCGAATCAGGAATTTTTAGCCAGTCAGCGGCGATGATTAGGTGGGCAGTGGAAGAAATTGGTAAGAATTCAGTAATTCCTTCAATTATTCCCAGAACAATAGATTGAAATAAAGTCATAGTGTTATTTTTATAGTCTTATTTTACCTTAAATTACACTTTTAATAAACCCTCTCTACACCCTCTTGACAGACTCATGATTTAAGTCTAAAATAGTAGCATAATTAGCAGTCTACATCCTTGATTGCTAATAAAAAATTATTAAATTTAAGCTAAAAAATATGAAATTAAAACCACTTTCAAACAATGTTATCGTCAAGCCAGCCTTAAAAGAAGAGATGACTAAATCCGGTATCGTTCTAGCTGATTCCGGCGATAAGGACAGGCCGGAAAAAGGTGAAATCATCGCCTGTGGTCCTGGCAAAACTTTAGACAACGGCCAGATTCAGGCCATGAGCGTTAAGGTCGGTGACCAGGTAGTTTTTAAAAAATATTCACCAGACGAAGTTAAAATTGAGGATGAAGAGTATCTTGTTTTAAGCGAAAACGACATCGTCGCAATTATTGAGTAAGCTTACCATTATTGAGTAAGCTTACCATTATTGAGTAAGCTCACCTAGATAATTGATTAAAGAAAATTCTATAATAAATAATAAACATATGTCCAAACAGATAATTTTTAATGAAAAGGCCAGATTAGCACTCAAGAAGGGTGCTGATCAGTTAGCAAATGCCGTTAAAGTCACGCTTGGCCCTAAAGGCCGCAATGTTGTTATTGAGAAAAGTTACGGCGCCCCGATTATTACTAAAGACGGTGTCACGGTCGCTAAAGAAATTGAGCTAGAAGACAAGTTTGAAAATATTGGTGCAGAAATTATTAAAGAAGCAGCTGCTAAAACTAATGATGCTGCTGGTGACGGTACCACTACAGCTACTGTTTTAGCACAAGCAATTATTGCTAACGGTTTGAAGTTAGTGTCAGCCGGTGTTAATCCAATTGAAATTAGAAAAGGTATTGAAAAACGTGTTGCCGAAATCGTGGTTGAGCTGAAAAAAATGTCTAAGCCAATTTCTTCGCCTGAAGAAATTGCTCAAGTCGCTTCCATTTCTGCAAATGATGAGGAAATTGGAAAAATTATTGCTGAGGCTATGGAAAGTGTTGGTAAAGAAGGCGTAATTACGGTGGAAGAAGGACAGTCTTTCGGGATTGAGAAGGAAGTAGTTGAGGGCATGCAGTTTGATAAGGGTTATGTTTCTCCGTATATGATTACTAATCAAGATACGATGAAAGCAGAAATGAATGACCCCTATGTTTTAATTACGGATAAGAAAATAACCTCTATACAGGAAATTTTACCAGTTCTAGAAAAAGTTTTACAGACTGGCAAGAAAGATTTAGTGATTATTGCTGAAGATATTGAAGGCGAGGCGCTAGCAACTTTTGTTTTAAATAAATTAAGAGGAACTTTTAATGTTTTAGGAATTAAGGCGCCCGGTTTTGGCGATAGACGCAAGGCGATGTTAGATGATATTGCGGTTTTAACTGGCGGTCGTGTTATTACTGAAGAAATCGGTTTAAAATTAGATAAAACAGAAATTACTGACTTAGGTCAGGCGAGAAAAGTTGTTTCCTCTAAAGATAATACTACCATCATTGATGGTAAGGGTGATGAAAAAGATATCAAGGCCAGAGTTGAGGCGATTAGAAAAGAAAAAGACTTAGCCGATTCTGAATTTGATAAGGAAAAATTACAGGAGCGCTTGGCTAAATTATCTGGCGGGGTCGCTGTCATTAAAGTTGGTGCCGCGACAGAAACAGAAATGAAGGAAAAGAAATATCGCATTGAGGACGCGCTGAATGCTACTAAGGCAGCGGTTGAAGAGGGTATAGTTCCTGGGGGCGGCTTGGCTTTATTAGTCGCTTGTTACGGTCGCGATTTTTCCGGCTTTGAAGATGAACTGAAGAGTGCAGATGGCCAAGGGTCTATGGGTGAAAAAATTATTAATCAGTCTGTGCTTGAGCCAGTGAAAACCATTGCGGCCAATGCCGGTGTTGATGGTTCTCTGATTTTCCAAAGGACTATCGCCGAGAATAAGGATAGTCAGGTAGTCATCGGCTACAATGCCGCCACTGGTGCCTTCGTTGATTTAGTGAAGGAAGGCATTGTTGACCCGACTAAGGTCGTGCGTTCAGCTCTAGAAAATGCTGCTTCTGCGGCCATGATGTTTTTAACGACTGAAGCGGTTATTGCTGATAAACCAGCCGATAAGGGCTGTTCCTGCTCCAATCATGGCGCACCTGACATGGGTGGCATGGGAATGATGTAAATTTGATATTAGTTGTTAGAAAAAAATTTGCTAGTTTATATAACTGATAATGAAAAAACTTAATGATTAGTGAAAAAGCCTGTCTGCATAGATGGGCTTTTTATTTCGGTTTCCCCGATTTTTTGCTATAATATAATCATTATCCAATTATTCTCTAAATCCTATGCCTTCTACAAAAAAATCAGCTAACAATAAGAAAAAGCCGGTTGTGGTTGCTGTCTCTGGTTATTTTAATCCGCTTCATGTTGGTCATTTAGAAATGATAGAGCGAGCTCGGAAGCTGGGTGATAAATTAGTCGCGATTGTTAATAATGATCATCAAGTCGCCTTGAAGGGTAGCGTTCCTTTTATGCCGGCTAAAGATCGCTTACAGATTATCGCAGCCTTGCGTGATGTTGATGAAGTTTTTTTGGCGGTAGATAAGGATAAAACTGTCTGCCTCTCGCTTGCGAAAATTAAGCCAAATATCTTTGCTAACGGTGGCGACCGCAAGAGTATCGGTGATGTTCCTGAATATCCGATTTGTCAGGAACTGGGAATAATAATGGTCGACGGTTTAGGCAAGAAAATTAGGGCGAGTTCGGAAATGATTGCTAAAGCTGCGGCCTTAAAAGCAACAGTAGCCTTAAAAGCAGCGACGGCCTTGAAAGCAGCGGCTGCAAAAAAATCGGCTGCTAAGAAAAAATAACAATATTATTTTAATGAAGATAAATAAATTACAACTAGCGCTTGCTGCTGCTATTATCCTGATTATCGCGATTCGCTTAGCGGCCGCGCCTTTTTATCGTCAGGTTTTAAAGCCGAATAAGGACAAGCTGCCTCGAGCTCTAGCTACTTGGATAGAAAAACGAGACAGTCGTCAGCCAGAAAGCCCAATTATTTATAGACCGGAAGAAACGATTAAAGTTTTAGAAGGCTGGACTTTGGAAAATGTGGGTGCATACTTAGATTCTTTTGCAACTTGGAGTCGAGCAGATTTTGATAAAGTTGCTGGTCAACCAATGCTTGATTATCGTCAGGAGTCAGCAGAGAATCAGTTACCAGATTTTTCGGAGCGCTTTTCTTTTCTAGCTGACAAACCAGCTCATTATGGTCTAGAGGGCTTTCTCTTTCCTGATACCTATCGCGTTTTTGCTGATGCTTCCGCTGAAGAAGTTGTTATTAAAATGCTGGAAAATTTTGACCGTAAATTAACGGAGGAAATGCGTGCCGAAATTGCTAAGCAAGGCAAAACAATTTACGACATTATTATAATGGCTTCCTTAATTGAAAAAGAAGCACCGATAAATTATCGTGACGCCGAAAATAGAGATGCGCGTTTGGTGTCGGGAATATTTTGGAATCGTTTGCGTATCGGACAGGCTTTACAATCTGATGCCACCTTGTCTTATTTGTTTAATGATAATAAGCCGGCGCATAGTGGCAGCGAATTAACAGTTGACTCGCCTTATAATAGTTATAAATATCGCGGCTTACCACCAACTCCGATTTGTAATCCCGGCCTAAAAGCAATTGAAGCCGCTATTTATCCACTTGAAACTAATTATTTCTATTTTCTAACTACGCTTGATGGCAAGGAAATTTACTACGCCCGTACTTACGCCGAGCACCTGCAGAATAAATATAAGTATTTAAAATAATTCTATGTTTTCTGAAGACGAATTAGTAATTCCTTCTAATAGCGGACAGTCGCAAGACAGCTCTGATTTGCCGACGCCGGAACCTGATAATAAGATGAAGAAAATAATGCTAATTGCTGCGCTAGTTTTGTCAGTGATTGCTTTTATAGTTGTCATGGTTATAGTGGTGAATAAATATAGAGACAAGAAGCTTCCACCTATTCCAGTAACAGAAGAACCGATTAAAGAAGAGGAACAAAATACGGGTAATTTACCAACCGGAGTAGACGTATCTTCCGATGACCCTTTTTCTAATGGTGATTTAACGGAAACATCCATTGAGTATCTTACTTTCTCCGACTTCTATGAATATCCCGTTGATAATATAGATATTAGATTAGACGATTACGAGTTGCCTTTGAATATTAAAATCGACGGGATGAATTATTATGATTTGTCTCGTAAGATTAATTTAGATTCCGTTGTCGATAATCTCAATAACCAGGGCTTCGCTATTTTGGAAAATCCTTGGCGTAATGAAGTCAATGATTTTTATTCTATTTACGGACGCCTGGAAGAAAGACAGATTCCATTTCTGATTACCTCTGACTTCATGATTTATTATCATCAGAACATGCTCAAGAAAATATATAAAGATATCGAAGAGCATATTTTTTATGATAATCTCTGGGTTATTAATAAGAAATTATATGATGTCTCCAAGCAAAGATACGAAGCGCGCTTGGCAGCTCTAGGTAGTGTCAATGATGCGATTTTAGAGGGTCAGCGTATGGAACTCGCTTTCTTTGCGGTTGCTTTAGAATTACTGAAGCCGGCTACTAATCAAATTGCATCTAAGGGCGCGCTTGAAGACCAGACTAAATTTAGCGAAGGCGATGCCGAAAGATTTAATATTAATTTGCCAGGGTATTTACGTGACGATGTTTTGCGCGAAGTCCAGCTGATAAGAGCCGCGCGTGATACCGGCAAATCACCCAATCTTTTGTATGTCAGAAACTATACCGATTTTGCCGTTCCGAAAGAATATCGAACTTATGCCAAGCTGACTAATTTCTATGTGGCCGCTAAATGGCTAAATTCACCCTTTCCCGTGGAATATAAAAATACAGCTTGCCCAGATTGTTTATTAGATCAGGAAGACTGGCGCTTGAGCATGATTGCTGCTAGTTATATTGCGACCGATATCGCTAGTCAGCCGGAGCTAAAAAGTCGTTGGGCGAGAATTTATAAGCTAAAAGGTTTTTTTAGCGGTCTGCGAGAGGAAATTGATTATGTTGATTATCGCGATGCTTTAGTTGAGCTTTTCGGGGATAATTATGATATTGATGATATTTTTTCTGATAGAAATAGTGAGGGCATGAATAATCTAGAGAAACTAAAAACTAAAATTACCGCTCTTGATTTCCCTGAGATACGCGGCGCCTTGGATAAGAATGATAAAGAAGTAAAAAAGAGTATTGGTTTTAAGGTTTTAGCAGATTCCTATTGGCCTAACGATTATATTTTTGGTCGGCTTTCTTGGCCGAACGTCAAGGAGTATACTGGGCCAGATTCCAAGCTTAGTCAGCTGACGCTCTGCAATTACAATCGCGCTCTAGTTCGTTGTAATGGCTTTTCTCTTGACGTTGCTAATCTGATAACACCTATGGCCGGTAATACGATTTTTGATAATAACGTCCAATATCTTAATTATCAGACAGAGGCTAATAAGTTGTTGCAGCAGTTTAATCGCGATGGTCTCTGGTATACTTCTAATTACTGGTCCACTTTAAGTATGATGAAATATGTTCTAGCGCCGAAACCGGAAGAGCAGCCAGTCTTTGCTCGCTCTACCGCCTGGCAGGAGAAAAATATCAGAACCTCAGTCGCCTCTTGGGTTAACTTGCAGCTACCATTAGAAAAAATATCTTTGGCGCCAATATTTAAGGGTAGTAGCTTGAGTGATTTTTCACGTTACAATGAAAATATTTACGTTGAACCTAATCTAGCTTTAGTTAATGAGCTAATAGCAATAAACAAGATGTTAGGGCAAATGTTTACCGCTCTTCGCCTAAACGACCAGCTGAGCTTAGCTTCCCAAAGCATTCAGGCTATTGAAAATGATTTGCAGATGATTAAGAATACCATCACAAAAGAGTTGGCGGGCGAGTCTTTAAATGAGAAAGACAGGGAAATGTTGACCGATTTTGCGCGAAAATATGTCGTTGATGAGAAACAGTCAGAAAGTGACAAGACACTAATTTTGCCCTTCCCCAAGTATAGAGTTAATCTCAAGCAAAATATTAGTCGCCTGAAGCTTATGGCAGTCGTTCATCAGTCTGGCGACAATAAAGTTATTTCGGTTGGTCCGATTTGGGAGAATGTTGAGAGCAGATAAAATTAAAAGTGACGGTTATTCAAATATATTAAAAAAGCTCGGCAGTAAATATCGCCGAGTTTTTTAGTATTTAAATTAGCGCCGATGTAGGAAGAGTAGAAATTTAAATTAGCGCCGATGTCGGAAGAGTAGAAATTTAAATTAGCGCTGATAGTGGAAAATGAAAATTTCTTTATTACCCACTTCCTGCCAGTTGTTAGCGGATAATTTTGCGGCCTGAATTATTTTACTGCTCTCATGCCAATATTTATTTACTACTAAATATGCTTCATTGACATTTGCTAAGTCCATGGCTGCAAGCATTGTTTTTCGGCTAGGGCTTTCATATACCATCGATAAATAATAGTTATAAAGCTCGCCACCGGTTGGAATAGGATAGAAATAAATCGGCCCCTGGGGCGTTTCGTGATAATGATTGAAACCGAAACTATTAAGAGCGGCCGCAGAAACTTGTTGGTTAGCTAGGACTATATAATTGCCTTGTGCTTGATTGGCGATTAGTTGTACAGCTTTAATATCTAGGCGATCGGTGCTGTAACCGCGAGAATTAAAATATTTATCAAAACGAGGATAAGCAAGATAAAGCGATATTGCTAAAAATCCTAAACCGACAAGCAACCAAATTATCTTATTTGCTAGTCTTGAATCATTAGCAATGCGATTGAGAAAGTTAAATAAACCGATGGCAAGAAAAGGGGAGATGAATAAGGCGATAGTAATTATTATTCTTTTCGCATAGTCAGTCTGTTCATAGGCAATAAGCTGGGAAAAAGCGACTTGGCTACTAAGGAAAAAGGCGATAATAAGAGAAACATTGATAGCGATAAGTCCTTGCCAGGCATCAAGATTAATATTCGGGTTTTTTGATAAGCGACGGAAGAAATAAATTAACCCGCCGCTCACGAATATTAAGAAGATTGCAGTCCAATTTTTTTCTAAAAGATATATTACGTTAAGAAGCCAGTCTTCTTGTCCTGCTAAACCGAAGCGAAACAGTTCTTTAGATATTTCAAAGATGGCGCTAAAACTTAATTTAATATTTTTAAGTCTGCCACCACTTGCAATAAAGAGAGCTAGTGGTAATAGTAAGGCGCCGCCTAAGAATATTCCGGTCTTTATTTTCCGCTGGAGATTTTTATTTAAATGTTTTAGCTTTCGGTCACTAAATAACCAAGCCGTCCAAGCTAGAGCAGGTAAGCCGGCTAGCGGATGAATAGCAGCGGCAGCAAAAGAGAAAACAGCGGTTGCGGCGGGATGACTGTTTTTTAAGCCGCTGATTATTGCCAGTAAGACAAAGATGTAGCTCAGATTCTGCGGCGTTGTCATGATAAATAAGGGCAAACTAAAAGCAAGAGTAAAAATTGTTGCCAGCCAAGTAGTTTGATTAACGAGCTCGACCGCCTCAACCTTCTCATTAATTTTTGTATTAATACCTTCAGTTTTATCGCGCAGCCACTCAAAAAATCCTAAGACCGCTGTCGGTAAGAGCCAAGCAGCTACTAATGGCACTAGCCAGCGCCCTAGAAAGCTTATTGGCAAACCAAATAATTTATAAGAAGAAACTATTAGTCCGTACTGTCCTAAGTAATAAGGAGTCTTGGGATGTATTACGCCTTGCTTAGCAATTGTTTCCATGGCGGCTTGATGAATGAATGGATCAAAGCCGTAGCCAATTTTATAGACGATGGCCGCGACCGCTAAGCCGATCAGGTAGTGAATACTTACGAACAATAATTTATTACGGCGCTTAATTTCCAGTCTGGTTACTATAATTAATAGAGCGAGAGAGGCAAGTAAATAAAAAAAGAAAAAACGATTATGGACTACTTCCCAAGGGGAAATCAAAGAGCGGTCGCTGCGGGCGCTGAAAAGCTCAAAGACAGTGGCAGCCGCTAGAACGAGGTAAGTTATAAGAATGCTTAGGTTGATAGGCTTGCTTCTTTTTGTTGAAAACGCTTGCTCAGAAGGCGCGAGGAGTCGTTTTTTGAGAAAAATTAAGCTGATAATAGATAAAAAAATCGCTAAGATAATGCCCGCTAAGTTGAGCCGGTAGATAAAGTAAATTCCCGCGCTAAAAATCGCCAAAAAAGCTATAAAAAATGTAGCTAATTCGTTTAGATTTTGCCAAAAACCGGGTTTTTGGGGTAAATGCTGCTTATCTTCCATATAATATAATGATAGCAAATTCTTGCTAAAATAGGCAATTTCGGCTAACATTTAAATGATGAAACATAAAATAAAGCCATATCTAAATCTAATTATAGTGGGCTTGCTGGCGCTTGTTTTTTTCGTGGCAACGTCTAGTTTTAATTATCTTACCCAGGAACCAGGCTATGTAAAATGGTCATCTCCTGATGAAACCGCAAATTATTTTTTTGCTAAAAGTTTAAGCGAGGGACGAGGCTTATCATTTTTTGATCCGGCTGCAATTTTGGGTGATAACATGGTAATGCCGCGCAGTTTCCGTAGTGATTTCGGCTGGCTAAAACCGGTTAGCTTCTTAGGAGTTATTTTAGTTTACGGCGGCATCGGCTCAGTCTTAGGTTCGGCGGTAATTCCATTTTTAACGCCATTTTTTGCTGCTTTAGGAATTATTATTTTTTATTTGCTCATTAAAAGAGTTTTTAATAGTCGCATTGGTTTAATTTCTGCTTTCTTGCTTGCTTCTTTTCCAGTTTATATTTATTACACCGTTAGGAGCATGTTTCATAATGTACTCTTCATCGTCTTGTTGCTAATAGGAATTTATTTGATAATTTTAGCGACCGGCTGGACACGCAAAGGGAAGATAAATTTTTCTTGGAAAGGATTTATATCATTAAAATTTGATAAGCGCCGTTGGCTAGGAGCTTTGGCTGCATTTTTTGGCGGTAGTTTTTTTGGTCTAGCGATTGCGACCAGAACCTCGGAGATTATTTGGTTAGCGCCGGCCGTAGTTATCGCCTGGCTGTTTTATATTAAGCGTTTTGGCTTAATGAAATTAATTTTAGCTATTTGTGGTTTTGCTATCGCCTTGTTACCAAACATTTATTTTAACCAACTGCTTTATTCGGCACCGCTTTACGGCGGCTATAACGAAATGAATCGTTCCATGGATGATATTT
The DNA here is from genome assembly GCA_964350915.1 of uncultured Gammaproteobacteria bacterium. Classification (GTDB taxonomy): domain Bacteria; phylum Patescibacteriota; class Patescibacteriia; order Patescibacteriales; family UBA12465; genus UBA12465. The sequence goes on from CAYGLM010000001.1 coordinate 37,140, forward strand.
CGCAGGCTAGCTCAGGAATAGTAAATTCGCTCTTTAAGGGCGGCGGCCCCTTAGGAGAACATATTAATAGCATCTATCGCAACGTCTTTTACTTTGGCTTTAATCCCGAGCAATCGCTGAGTATGGCCGAAAAATATATTTGGGTTATGTTTCCCATCCTCAGCATTGCCTTCTTGCTCGGGGTATTGATAGTGATTATTTTGAATATTCGGCGCCCCCAGAAGAAATATCTCGCTTATTTTTTAGCCTTTGTAGTTTTAAGCACCATTTTGATATTTTATTATGGTAGCTGGAAGTTTAATGATAACCCTAATCCTGATAGATACACAATTGGCAATTCCTATACGCGCTATTGGCTACCGATATATTTAATGATGATGCCAGTCGCCGCCTTAGCTGTAGTCAGAGTGAGTCGTGCTTTAGTTTTTGCTTTTAAGCGCTCAAAAGCGCGCTGGCAAAAGATGGCTTCCTCAGGAATTCAAGTTATTTTAGTTTTATTGTTTGTTGTCACTAGCGTAGATTTTGTCCTTTATGGTTCTGAAGAAGGCTTGTTTCATCTTTACTACAACAATACGAGAGATAAAGAGCATGTCCTTGAAGTCATTAACTTAACCGAAGAAGAAGCAATTATTATTACTAGATACTATGACAAATTTTTGTTCCCAGAAAGACGTATAATTATGGGAACAATCACCAACGAGGAGGTTTTGACGGCGGCAAGAAAATTAGTGAGTCGCTATCCAGTCTATTATTACAATTTTTATCTTAATGAAGCGGATGTTAATTATCTTAATGAACGGAAGCTGCCTCCTTTTGAATTAGAAATTGATTTAATTAAGAAAATTAGTCGTGATTTTGGTTTATATCGCTTGTCGGCAGCAGAAACTCTGTTAGTAGAGCCAGATGTAAGCGAGAACGCCTTACCACTTGTTCAATAAGCTAGTTGAGAGATGCGCTGCTTGGCGTTAAAAATATTTTAGAGCATTATAAAATATGAAATTGAAATTTTATCATATTATTACTATTGGTTGTCAGATGAATAAGGCTGACAGCGAGCGCTTGGCAGCTTTTTTAGAAAAAAACGGATTAAAGGACAAGAATAATTTTAAAGAGGCAGATTTAGTAATTATTAATACTTGCGGTGTTCGTCAGTCAGCGGAAAATCGCGCCTATGCACTAGTTAACCAAATTAAGGAGGCTAATCCGACGGCAACAATAACGATTACCGGCTGCTTAAGTAAGCGTGAAGATGTTCAAGAAAGATTGGCTGGATGCGTTGATTTGTTTTTTCCAGCTAGCGCCATGACGGACATACTTAAACTTTTAGAAAAAAGAATTTTAAAGAGCAGTTTATCTTTGGATGAAGTTAGATTGATGCAGGGAGAAAAATATCTTACCATTTTACCAAAATATCAGAATAACTTTAGTGCCCTGGTCCCGATTGGAAATGGCTGTAATAATTTCTGCTCCTATTGTGTCGTTCCTTATGCTCGCGGGCGTGAGGTTTATCGGCCAGCGGCAAGTATTATAAAAGAAGTGCGCGAATTAATCGCTAAAGGTTTTAAGGAAATAATTTTGATAGCGCAGAATGTAAATAGTTACCAGAGTGGTGCTTATGATTTTCCAAAATTATTAGTTCAGCTGGCGACAATTAAGGGAGATTTCTGGTTACGTTTTTCTACTAGCCATCCTAAGGATGTCAGCGAGCAGTTAATCGACGCTATTTCCAGTCAGTTAAAGATTTGTCCGCATTTACATTTAGCTGTTCAATCGGGCGATGACGATATTCTTAAGGCAATGAACAGAAAATATACGGCCGCCCATTTTTTATCAAGAGTAAAAAAGCTGCGCCAGGCGCGCCCAGGAATTGCGATTACCACCGATGTTATTGTTGGCTTTCCAGGAGAAACCAAGAAGCAATTCAATAACAGTGTTAAATTATTTAAACAAGCAGCTTTTGATATGGCTTACATTTCTCGCTATAGCCCGCGGCCAGGAACTGCCTCCGCGCGCCTGGAAGATAATGTTAGTTTGGAGGAGAAAAAAAGACGTGAAAAAGTAATTGATGCTGTTTTACGAGAAACAGCCGCCGCCAATAACTCTGCTTATGAGGGTCAGACAGTTAGGATTCTGATTGAAGGAATTAATAAGCGCGGTCATTATTATGGCAAGACCGGGAGCTATAAGAATGTCTCTATTTCTGGTGACTATCAAGCGCAACCAAGTTTAATCGGTCGTTTCGCCGCAGTTAAAATCACAAAATGCCAGCCCTTTGGTTTAGATGGGGACTTAGTTTAATCTAGAATCTAGCGCGATATGGTTAAGAAAGAAAAACAAAATACGGGCCTTAAACAGAAAGCTGACCTCAAGCAAGAAACAGGCCTTAAGCAAAAAATTGTTGTTATTCTTGGACCGACAGCGAGTGGTAAGACAACGCTTGGCGTTAAGTTAGCAGCAAGGTTAAAGGGCGAAATAATCAGTGCTGATAGTCGTCAGGTTTATCGCGGCATGGATATTGGCACTGGCAAAGATTTGGGTGAGTATAAAGTTGGCCGCAAAAAAATCCCTTATCACCTAATCGATATTATTAAGCCTAATACTAAGTTTAGTTTGGCGCGCTATCAGAAGCTGGCTGCTAAGGCGGTGTTAGATATTAGCGCTCGTGGTAATTTACCGCTTGTTGTTGGTGGAACTGGTCTTTATCTTCAGGCTTTAGTAGAAAATTTTAAACTTCCGATAGGGAAATCAGACAACAAGCAGAGAGAAGAATGGGAAAAACTTGGGGCCGAAAAATTATTTACAGCTCTTAGTCAAGAAAAACCAGAATTTGCCCAGCGCATTAACTATAGCGATCAACGTAATGCTCGTCGCTTGGCGCGCTATTTAGAAATAGTTCGTTCTGGTGGAGATATTTTTCGAGCAGGGCAGGAATCCTTATTTGATGCCCTAGTTATTGGCATCGATATTGATGATAATTTGATGAGGGAGAAAATTGTGACTAGATTAAAGAAGCGCCTGGACGATGAAGATCTGATTGGTGAAGTTCAGCGCTTAAAAGCTGCTGGTGTTAGTTATCGTCGCTTGATTTCTTTTGGCTTAGAGTATAAGTTTGTCGCTAATTTTTTGCAAGGGAAGCTAACAAGAGAGGAGATGGAGGAAAAATTAGCAACGGCTATTTATCGCTTTGCTAAACGTCAGAAAACTTGGTTTAAACGCTGGGAGAAACAGGGAAGAAAGATTCATTGGATAAAGAGTTTAGCGGAAGGGGAAAGGATGATCAATAAGTTTATAAAAAAACGTCCTCACTAGAGAACGTTTTTTTATAAATAATCGATACTAGCAGTAACTACTTCATCAAATTTTCTAGAATTTCTTTAGCAACCTTAGGATTAGCCTTACCCTTGGTTTCGGCCATGACTTTGCCTAGCATAAACTGTAAGACTCCAGCTTTTCCTTTGCGATAATCAGCGACTGGCTGGGGGTTGGCGTCAATTATATTTTTGACAGTTTTTTCTAAACCGGCTCTATCATCAAGTTGGGCGAGCCCCATTTCCTCCATAATATCAGTTGGGTCGCCGCCGTGATTATACATGAAATCTAAAATAGTTTGAGCGGCGGAAGAATTAATTTTATTTTGATATACCAGACAGACTAATTCGGCGAAGTTTTCTGCTGTTAATTTAAGATTGTGCACGGTTTCATTGTTAGACTTGAAATGCTTCATTAATTCCCCGGTTATCCAGTTGCCAGCAATTTTTGCTAGTTTCTTATCTTGTCTAGCAGCCTCGTCGCCATGAGCTTCAATCCACGCAGTTAATTCAGAAATTACTTGTTCGCTCCAATGAGCCAGTGCCTTGTCGTTTACTAAAATTTCTGCTGTCTCCTGGGTTAGTCCGTATTCGCGCACAAAACGTTTCAGTTTGTTATCCGGCAGCTCTGGTAGTCCAGCGCGCATATGGGCTAGCCATTCGCCATCAATTTCAATTGGGGGAATGTCTGGTTCGGGAAAATAGCGGTAGTCAGCTGAACTTTCTTTAGTTCTTTGGCTAACAGTTTCATTTTTTTTATCATCCCAGCCTCTAGTTTCGGCGGCGATTTCCTGATTTGTTTCTAGTAATTCAGTCTGGCGCTTAATCTCAAAATTAATCGCTTTTTCTAGAGCTCGAAAAGAATTAATATTTTTAACTTCTACTTTGTTGTTTAATTTTTTCCCAAGCACCGGCTTAATCGCGTAATTTTTATATTTAAAAGAGCCTTCTTCTTGAACACTGACGTTAGCCTCGCAACGCATCTCCCCTTTTTCCATATCGGCATTGCTAATGTCTAAGTAGCGTAGTAGTTGTTGGAATTTTTGGCAGAATTTTTTAGCTTGAGCTGCATCTTTAATTACTGGTTCAGTCACTAGTTCCATTAACGGCGTACCAGCGCGATTGAAATCAATCAAAGTTTCCTGACTGCCAGCCGGATGGAAAGATTTTCCCGTGTCTTCTTCTAAATGAATTCTAGTAATCAGAATTTTTTCATCGTCTATTTCTAGCCAACCTTTATAAGCCAGTGGTTCATCGTATTGAGAAATTTGGTAACCCTTAGGTAGGTCGGGATAGAAATAATTTTTGCGATCAAATTTAGATTTGAAATTTATTTCGCAATTAAGAGCCAGGCCAGCGGAAACAACGAATTCTAGCGCTTGTTTGTTTGGCACTGGTAAAGTACCGGGATGACCAAGGCAGATAGGGCAGACAGTAGTATTTGGTGCTTTGTCGTTGGCATCATTATTACAAGCGCAAAACATCTTGCTCTTCGTTTTTAGCTCAGCATGGATTTCCAGGCCGATAATAGTTTGATAAGACATATGCTTTTATTTAAAATTTTCCTGAACTGCCGAAGCTACCGTCTTGGCGCGAGGTAGCATCTTCTATCTGTCCTTCTTGCAATTCGTTGATACTAATTTGTTGAAAAATTATTTGAGCAATTTTTTGTCCGGGAACGATATTAAATATATCTTCACTTAAATTTTTCACCACTACTTTAATTTCGCCGCGATAGCCAGCATCGATAACTCCGCCCATAGTTGTTATTCCTTCGTTTGCTAAGCCACTTTTATCCCAAATTAAACCAGCTTGGCCAGCAGGAATCGCTAGTTTGATGCCGGTGGATACGAGAGCTTGTCCGTAAGCAGGAATGGAATAGTAGTCAGCGGCGTATAAATCATAGCCGGCATCTCCCGAGTGAGCCTTGTTAGGTAACTTGGCCTCTGGCACAATTTTTTCTGCGATGATTTTCTCAGTTACTGGATCTGGAGTTAGAGCTGAGACTGGAGCTGGGGCTGAGACTGGGGTTGAGCTTGGAGCTGAAGCCTGAGTCATCGTTGGTATTAATATTTTTTCTAAAACAGTCGAGTTATTATGACGTGTCTCGGTTTGCTCAACAAAGGGAAGGTTGGACGGTAAGCTAGTAGGAGCATTTTGTCGGGAATGGTTTTCTAAAATTAAGCCGCGATTTTTCATGATGTGCTCATTAGCACTAATTAGGCTGCCAATAGCCTGGAAATCTTGGCGCGGCTTCTGTTGATGAACGATAATTTGACTGGCAGTTAACCAGACTAAAAAGTGTATGGCTTCCGGACTCAAGATTTCACCGTTATGAGTACATCTAATTAACTTGAAGCCAGGCAAGCTGGAAGTTATTTCTAAATAAGTTTGTTCAGCGTTTTTTAAATGCTCAAAATTGTCTTCATGGATATCTTTAGTCTTTCCTTTCCAGTCTTCGCGCGCTCTTTTTTTAGCGAGAGTGAACGATATTTCTGGTTCTACCTGGAGAACGATGGTAAGGTCAGGTTTGGGAATTTCAAAAATCTTATATTCTAAATCATAAAGCCAATTGAAAAAAATTTTTCTTTCTAAAGGATTAGTAATTTTTCCTCCCTGGTGTCCTAAGCTAGCGCTAGTGTAGCGATTAGCTAAAACCACCTTGCCTTCGGCTAGCCATTTTCTGATTTGACTGCTGGCATCGAAACGATCAACGGCGTAGAAAATTGAGGCCTTATAAGGATCAACCTCATCGGCTTGGCCATATTTACCGGACAAATATTCTTCAACCATACCGGCCGACTTAGTATTGTATTGGGGAAAATCAGCTACCGCCACTGCGTATCCTTCCGCTTCTAGCTTTTCTTTTAGCAGATTAAGTTGAGTAGTTTTTCCTGATCCGTCCGTGCCATCGATGACGATGAATTTTCCAGTAGTGTTTTCCATATTAGTTGATAATCTTAGCAATTATTCTATCCAGCTGTTCGTAAAGAGCGGCGAAATCGCCGTTGTTATTGATATGGTAATTAGAAGTGGCCATGGTTTGGGGAATTTCTTTTTCTGCTTCACGATTGCAGTCTTCCTGAAACTGGTCGAAAGTTTTATTAGCATCACCGGCATTTTCATTTCTTATTAACATCCTTTCATAGCGAGTTTTAATATCAGCGTCGATACTAATTAGTACGAACTCTGGTAGTGGTCGCAGATGTCGGATGTCGTCGAGTCGTCTGACGCCGTCAATAATAACGATATCATGTTCATCTGTTTGAGCGTCGGCCGTAATTACGCGCGCCAAAATGTCGCCACCAAACCGATTTCTTAAATCTAAAGAAAGGTCCTGAAGATTCTCTCGACTTATTGGTAGATGTAGACGTTTAAGGATATCTCTTAATGGTCCAGAGAATTTGTAACTGATTGCTCCATATTTTTCTTCTAAATATTTTTTGGCGGCATCCTTACCGCTGGCGACTGGACCAACTAGTCCGATGATAGTTTTAGGCATTTTGGTAGATGACCTGATAGTGGAGCATCAGGGTGTTATCGTTAAGCTTTTTAAATTCAAGGAGTTTTAAGTCAGCGTCTAAATCACGGCTGAATAATGATAATCCTTGCCCAAATATTTTTGGTTCAACTGTCAGGATAATATCATGAATCAGTTTTTTTTCTAAAAACAGGGAGTTTAGGAAGGCGCCGCCACCTAAAAGAGCTGATTTATATCCTAATTCTTCGAGTTCAGATAAAACTTTTTCTGGTTCACCTTTTACCCACTTTACGCCTGAGATTTCCGGCTGGTCTTCTTTTTCTGAAAAGACAACATTCAGTCTTTCTTTCAGAGGTGCAGGAAAAGTCTTGAAAGTATTTTCACCCATCATGATAACGCCGTGCGCCTTGGATATTTCGACGAACATTTTTTTATCTTCACGACTGGTCCAATCGGCAAATTGGGCACTGTCTTTAGCAATTTTACCATCTACCGTTATTGCCATCATCATCGTGACTGGTATCATATGTTTATTAAAAAGGCCGCTTTTTATAACGGCCTATTAAATTTTTAAATCGCAATTGGTGCTTTAATTCCAGGATGAGGATCGTAACCTTCAAGCTGAAAATCTTCAAATTTGAAAGCAAAGAGATCTTTCACCTCAGGGTTGATAATCATTTTAGGCAAAGGACGTGTGTCGCGTGAGAGTTGAAGTTCTACCTGCTCGACGTGATTATTATAGATATGCAGGTCGCCGAAAGTGTGAACAAATTCCCCTAATTCTAAATTACAGACCTGAGCCATCATCATTGTTAAAAGGGAATAAGAGGCGATGTTGAAAGGTACGCCTAAAAATAAATCAGCGCTACGTTGGTATAGTTGACAGGATAACTTACCACTTTTAGAAACGTAAAATTGGAAAATAGTGTGACAAGGAGGAGGGGCAGTTTTTTTACCAGCGATTAACCCTTGTAAATCAGCTACGTTCCAGCCGCTAATAATAATGCGGCGAGAACTAGGATTATTTTTTAAATCGCGGACCGCGTTAGCAATCTGATCAATCTTTTCACCTCCTTTACCTTCCCAAGCGCGCCACTGTTTGCCATAAACCGGACCTAAATCACCACTCTCATCAGCCCATTCGTCCCAGATAGTAACACCGTTATCATTTAAATATTTGATATTAGTATCACCACTGAGAAACCAGAGTAATTCATAAATTATTGATTTAAGATGGACTTTTTTAGTAGTCAGCAGGGGGAAGCCTTGAGACAGGTCAAAACGTACTTGGCGTCCGAAAACGCTGCGCGTTCCTGTGCCTGTCCTATCATCTTTGCCCTCGCCATTTTCCATGACGTCGCGCAATAAATCTAGATAAGTTTTCATAATTTTCTGTTTTAAAGTTCTGCCGTCATCTTAGCGCAGCAGAATTAAAAGTCAACTAATGAACCTGATTAATATTTAGTAATCTCATCCGACAATAAAACATACTCTATTCCGGCTTCTTGAAAAATTTCGCGGCTTCTGGCTCCGGCCTGATAGTCTTGGGCGCAAACGACACGTCTGATGCCGGCATTAATTATCATTTTAGCGCAGGTATAGCAGGGAGACATTATACAATATAAAGTTCCACCTTCAAGGGCGATGCCCATACGAGCGGCTTCACAAATTGCGTTTTGTTCGGCGTGGGCGGTGCGGATGCAATGACTGGTTTGTGAGCCATCAGCGTGAGTAACAGTATGCATTTCGTGGCCAACATCATCACAGTGGGGCGCGCCGACAGGTGAGCCGACATAACCCGTGGAAACAATGCGTCTGTCTCTAGTAATAACACAGCCCGTACGTCCTCTGTCACAAGATCCTCGGCTAGCCACCATTTTTACAATGCCCATGAAGTACTCATCCCAGGAAGGATGCTGGTATTTTTCTTTTTCATTTTCCATATAGTTTTGAAGATTAAAAAATAGCCTAGCTCGTTCTTATATTTTAGTATATTATTACGATAAAATAAATCTTGACAGAAGGTAGTTTATGTCTTAAAACCCTTCCAAAAAATAGAAAAAAGGAATAAAATAGAAGTAGGCTGATAAATCGGTAATTTTAGAAAAAGAATATGGCAGAAAAATCGCGCTTAATTGAAAGATTGGCTAATAATAAAGAAGTTATTTTTAAGGTTAAGGTATTGCCAAATGCGGGCAAAGATGAGATAAAAGGCGAGACCGCTGATGGCTGTCTCAAAGTTAATTTAACTGCTACCGCTATCGATAATAAGGCCAATATTTCCTTGATTAAGTTCTTGGCGCAAGAATTAGGAATTAGAAGATACCAAGTGGAAATTATTAAAGGGCAGTCGGATCACTTCAAAACAATCAAGATTAGCCGCTGATAAAAAATTAATGAATTCCTATGGACTTGTCAGTGATTATCGTTTCTTGGAACGTCAAAGAAAAGTTGAAAGCAAATTTGCAAGCGCTCTTCCAATCGGAGAGTGATTTTATATTTGAGGTCTTGGTTGTAGATAACGCTTCTAATGATGGTAGCGCTGAAATGGTGGCGGCAGAGTTTCCTCAAGTAAAACTAATTGCTAATTCGCAAAATCTTGGTTTTGCAAAAGCGAATAATCAGGCGATTAGTTTGTCTCAAGGCAATCATATCTTATTATTGAATCCAGATATGCGTGTTCAGTCAGACACCTTGAAGTTAATGATGGCTTGGATGGAGAAAAATCATCAGGCGACTGTTTCCGGTTGCCGTTTAGTAGATGAGCGCGGGACGACCGTTAAGCAAATTCGTCGTTTTCCTAGTTGGAAAGACCAATTGTTTGTTATTTCTAAATTACCACATATTTTTCCTGGTCTATTGAATAGTTATTTACTACCAGATTTTGATTACAATCAAGCTTCGCGAGTTGATTCTATCCGCGGTGCTTTTTTTTGGATTAATGTTTCTAATTTTAAAAAATTGAGCGGACAGGATAAACCTTTTCTGGATGAACGTTATTTCATTTGGTTTGAGGAAGTTGATTTCTGTCGCCAAGTGTATCAGTTGGGCGGAGAAGTTTGGTACACGCCCGTAGCTACTTGCCTAGATTATGTAGGACAAAGTTTTAAGCAAGTAAAAAGAGGACAGGCACAAAAATATTTTCGCGATTCGATGTTGGCTTATTTTAAAAAATGGGGTAAAAATCATGAAGTGAAGATATTGTCAGCTGCTTGGAAGTTAACTGGCCTGTTTATCAGATAAAAATTGCTAATAGATTGGTTCTAAAATAACTGTTATCGTCCTGTAATAGACTATGTCTAAGAAAATTGGCATCATTCTAATTAATTATCATGATTACGCGCGGCGCTTCTTAGAAGCTTGTCGCGATTCTTTGCGTTTACAAAATTATCCAGCGGATAAGGTAATTGTTTATATAGTTGATAACGCCTCTTCAGCTGGCACAAGAGAATTTTTAACACAAATATATCCAGAAGCGAAAATATTATTTCGTTCTGATGGAAATTATTCCGCTGCTAATAATCTCGGTTTTCGTCAGGCAGTGGCCGACGGCTGCGACTATTTAGTGACAGTTAACATGGATACGGAAATGGCGCCGGATTGGCTCAGCGAGTTAGTTCAGGCCTTGGAATCCGACCCTTCTGTCGGTGTTTCTCAGTCTAAAGTTTTACTCTTTCCCCAGAATGAGGAAGAAAAGAATAGTCCACGCCTGAATACTTTAGGAAATCATTGTCATTTTCTAGGTTTTGGCACGACTTCGGCTTACGGCGAGAAAGATAGGGAAATAAGCGGCTATCCGGAGATAAGGGGTTATGCCAGTGGTTGTTGCTTTATCGTAAAACGCGAACTATTTGAGCAGATTGGCGGCTGGAACGAAGAGTATTATATGTATCATGATGATATAGAATTTAGCTTTAAGGCTCGGTTAGCTGGTTATAAAATAGTACTAGCGCCAAAATCAAGAATTTTTCATAAGTATGAATTTTCCCGCAGTGTTCGTATGCTTTATTATATGGAAAGGAATCGCTACCTACTCGCCTTTAGTTTTTATCCGCGTAGACTGTTGCTTTTTTTAGCGCCAGCTTTTATTATTATGGACTTGGGGCTATTAATATTTTCCTTAAGTAAAGGTTGGGCACGCACTTGGTTAAAAGTTCGTTTTTATTTCTTAAAACCAGGAACTTGGTGGCGAATAAGAAAAGAGCGTCGTCATTTTCAAAATATTGCCAAGAAAGATTTTTCTGCTTTAGCCGAAGATTTTAAAGGCAAGCTAGAATTTACAGAAATAGATAACCCGCTCCTACAATATATCGGTAATCCTTTGTTAAATTTTTATTGGGCCGCGGTTAAGCGGCTAGCAATTAAAAGGACCGATAAAAATTTTTAGTAAATTATTTTTAAATAAATAGCGTTAATTAATTATTAATCGTAATGGACTTATCAATTATCATCGTTAATTATAAGAGTAAGCGCAAACTGATAAATTGCTTAGATTCAATTTCTCGGTCTGATTTAGCTGGCTTGGCGCATGAGATTATAGTTGTTGAAAACGCTTCCGGTGATGATTTGTCGGATTTAGTTTCTAAAAATGCTAATCTCGTATCGACTGATATTAAATTAAAGACCGATATTAAGTTAATCGAAAGTCCGCGCAATCTTGGCATGGGCGGAGGTAACAATCTCGGCATTAAGGCAGCGTCTGGAGAATTTATTCTAATTCTTAATCCTGACACGGTTTTAAGAGAAGATGCTATTCTCATTCTAATCAACTATTTACGTACGCATAGCGAGGCTGGCTTGATGGGTCCGAAATTACTTTATCCGGACGGGTCTTTGCAGCTATCTTGCTTGAAATTTCCAACTTTTTTTATTCCCGTTTTGCGTCGAACTTTTTTAGGAGAATATTTTAAGAAAACGCGTGATGACTTTACGATGAGTGACTTTAATCACGCTTCAATTAAAGAAGTAGATTGGATGATGGGGTCGTGTTTAATGTTTCGTAAAAAGATGATAGCGAAGGATGGTTCGGATTTTTTTCCACGCTTTGATGAGAGGTATTTTATGTATTTTGAAGATACTGATTTAGCAAGAGAAATAAAAAGTCGAGGTTATCAAGCAATTTATCATCCCGAAGCAGTAGTGGTTCACGATCATGCTCGTGAAAGCGCAAAAAATCCTTGGTATATTGCTATTTTTAAAGACAAATTGACCTGGACGCACATTGCCTCCTGGTTTAAATATTTTATAAAATGGGGACTTAATCCCCGGGTTAAGAAATAGCTATATGAAAAAGATTAAAAAGGCGATTTTTCCGGTCGCGGGTTTTGGTACCAGGTTTTTACCAGCCACTAAGGCGCAGCCTAAAGAAATGTTAACAGTCGTTGACAAGCCAGTTATTCAATATCTAGTAGAGCAAGCAGCGGCGGCGGGCATAGAAGAAATAATTTTCGTTACCGGTCGCGGTAAGCGGGCAATTGAGGATCACTTCGACTATTCTTATGAGCTAGAGAAAACCCTAGTTGAAAAGAATAAGCTGGACCTAGTTAAAAAAGTAAAAGAAATTGAGAGCCTAGCTAAATTTTCTTATGTTCGCCAGCCTATTCCTCTAGGAGATGGTCATGCGATAAATTGCGCCTCTCATCTCATTGGACCAGATGAACCAGTTCTCATTATGTTTGGTGATACTTTGTATGATGCTGACAAATCTCCAGTCAAACAGTTGATAGAAGTTTATGAAAAATACGGTCAAGCCGTTGTCGGCTTATCAGAAGTTGATCATCAGGAGGTAAATAAATTCGGCGTGATTGACGGCCAGCTTCTGCAAGATGATGTTTATGAGATTAAACGTTTTGTGGAGAAGCCAACGATAGAAGAAGCCCCTTCAAACTTAGTGGCAGTCGGACTTTATATTATTACGCCGGCAACAATCAAAAGTCTCAATAATATGAAATCAGGTAAGTCCGGAGAAATTAGACTAGCCGATGCTTTCGATGAGATGCTAGAAAGAGGCGAAAAAATTTATGGTAAAAAAATCGCCGGCGAATGGTTAGACACTGGCGACAAATTTAATTTTATTAAGGCGACTTTAAAATTAGGATTAAAGAATGAAGAGGTTAAAGATAAGTTGCAGAAATTAGTCAATGAATTAAGCAGCAAATAAAGGGAGAACTAGAATAAAATAGGGGATAAAATAAAGACCGGCTTGAAATAAAAGTCGGTTTTTTATTGGAGTATTATTTTATAAATTCCTTCCTGCTGTCCTATTTTGGCGTAAAAGTATAATAAATTACTTCTTTCATCTAGGACAAGTGAACCTAGTTTTTCTGCCCTGAAAATGCTGATTACTGCTTTTGTGCGTGGATCGCTTATTTGAATACTGTCTGCAGTGGAGAAGATAAAATACCCGCCATTCTTATGCCAGAGGACGCTGGTTAGTTCCGCGCTAACTCTAGTTAGGAGCGATGAATTTTTACTAGCAAGATTCATGATGCTTATTTCCCAAGCATCGTTGAAGATAATTTCATCATCATTAATCCAAGACCAATGCTTAACATCTTTCAGGATGATAGAATTTTGCCAGTCGTTAACGCTGATTAGGTAAAGAGTATGATTATCACTGTCGTAAAGGCTTAAATATTTGGCACTGCTTTTTTGTAGGGAATAGTTGCCGTAAGCCGGGAGTTCTAGTTCGCCTATCTTATTATTTGTTCTTATATCGTAACTTCGCAGATATAGTTTTTCTTGTTCAGAAACAACAGTAAAAACAGTTTCTCCACGAACCTCATAGCTTAAATATCGACTTCCTTTGATAATTGCGGAAACAGAGCGGTTATCTGATTCTAGACGATTAATTGAATCAGCATCGGAGTAATAAATCCGATCATCAAATTCATTATAATGCCAACTAGTGCTGGTTGGGCCGATAGTTGTCGTCAAATCGAGGATGCTATTTTTTTCTAAATCAATGATTTGTCCGGCAACGAAAATTTTATCGCTATTTTTCATCCAACGCCCTTCAGCTGATGTCGGTGCTTGTAAGCGATGTTCGGTTTCATTTCTTAGATTTAATATTTTTCCTTGTGCCGGTAAATATAAATAGCGTCGGCTGCTGCTTATAAGAACTTGATCTTCTGCACTCGAAACAATAATCAACGGCAACTCAGAACGGAAGAGATTGGCGCTCTCTAGAAAAGTAGTTTGTCCTGACTCAACTGAAATTTTCTTTTCTAGGGGCCAATAGCCCTCTTTTTCTAAGCGCAGCAAATATTCTCCCGGTAAGATATTTTTAATCTTAGTCGGAGTGGTTAAATAATCTTTTTTTAGAATACTGAAAGCAGAGTTTTTTTGTGGCTTATCGTTGAGGTAGATATAGGCGCCACGAGGGGAGGTGGCGATATTAAGCATGCCAGTTTTTTGCAGTAAACTATCCCAGCGCCAAGGTTGGCTGAAACTTAATTTGTAACCGGCGGCGTATAAGCTAGTAAAAATGCTCAGTAGAATAAAGACAACAATAAATACTATAAACAGGATGTCTCTGGTCTTTTTATTCATAATATTTAATCGACGCGCTTGATGTCAGCGCCAATAGCGCGCAGACGCTCATCTAGTTTCTCATAGCCGCGATCTATTTGATATATATTATCTATTTCGGTTACTCCCGAAGCTATTAATCCAGCTATTACAAGGGCGATGCCGGCCCGTAAATCAGGGCTAACTAATTTCTTGCCGTATAATTTAGCTGGTCCTTGGACAACGACACGATGCGGATCGCACATGATAATGTTGGCACCCATCTGTGACAACATGTCAGTCCAAATTAAACGTCGGTCGTAAATAGTTTCGTGGATAATACAGGTACCTTCAGCTTGAGTCATTAAAACTACATAAGGAGATTGTAAGTCAGTAGCGAAACCAGGATATTCATGAGTCTTAATATCGTGCGCCTTTAATGGTTGGCTCCTTTTTTTTATTTTAATTGAGTTCGCAGTCAACTTAAATTCAACACCGATTTTTTTCAAAATTTTTAGAAGAGTCATGATATGCTCGGGGTTGCAATTGACGATTTCTAATTCCGCGTTAGCGGCTGCCGCTAAAATAACAAAAGAGCCAGTTTCAATTCTATCGGGCATAACCGTAATTTCACCAGCGCTTATTTTTTCCTGCCCCTCAATAATCATAGTCGGTGTACCTGCTCCTTGAATATTGGCACCCTGACTATTTAAGTAGGAAGCTAGAGCTTCTATTTCTGGTTCCATGGCGCAGTTTTTTAAAATTGTGCGACCAGGAATTAAGGCGGCAGTCATCATCATACTTTCGGTGGCAGTAACACTAATAAGCGGAAAAAAATATTCAGTCGGATGTAATTTCTCTGCCTTAATGTGGTAGAAGCGACCATCTTCTTCGGATACAGAAGCGCCGAAAGCGCGGTAGCCTTCCAAGAATAAATCAATAGGTCGGCCTGCCGCACCAATAACGCAGCCACCAGGATGAGGAAATTTTACTTCTTTGAAGCGAGCAAGCATTGGGCCGACAAACATGATGGAGCCACGAAACTTGTTGGCCATAGAATGGCTTAGTTCAATCTTCTTGATATTAGCAGTAGATATTTCTGTGCCAGCTTCAGTTTTTTTTATTTTTGCTCCTAAATCGGTCAAAACCTCTAAAGAGCGCTCAACATCCTCGATATCAGGCATGTTCTTGAGAATAATTGTCTCTGTGGACAAGATGGAGGCCGGGACTATTTTCAGGGCAGCGTTTTTGGCGCCACTGACGGCAATCTTACCAGATAAAGGAGCGCCGCCGTTAATGATGAATTTAGGCATATTATAGATTTTATTGACAAATTTAATAAAATTTGGAAATTTGGGGCTTAATTTGAGTCTTTTTATCAGAAAACTACTATACTAAGATAACTATAGACCATTTATTGACATTTTTCAAATATTTGTATATTATTAACTTGTTCAGAAAAATTTCTGATTTTTTATTATAAAACCGCTGATTTAAAACTTAGACTTAGATTAGCGCGACAATTAGTATATGTCAAAAATCGCAGTCATCAAAACCGGTGGCAAACAGTATAAAGTTGCCGAAGGTGCAACTATTAAGGTTGAAAAATTAGATTTAGAACCAGGAGCCAAGATTAAATTGGAAACCCTTTTGGTAGCAGATGGCGACCAGGTAGAAATTGGTCAGCCTTCCTTGGGCGAGAAAGTTGAAGTTGAGGTTTTAGAAAATGGCCGCAACAAGAAAGTGACAGTTGTAAAATACAAAAACAAAACTCGTTACAAGAGAACCCTTGGTCATCGCCAAGCTTTCACCTCTCTCAAGATTTTGAAGATCGCTTAATAATTTCAAAAGCCAATTAAAAACCCGTGTTCATTTTTGTTCACGGGTTTTTTTGAATTCTTTTAATAATCTTCTCATTCTAATCTTATTGGCGAATAGTCTGCGTTTATGTATTATCGCTTTCGCTAGTAATCTGATGTGGCGAAATATTTTGCGCGCGTTTTTCTGATTGGGGCGCAGGTTTGATATGGTAAAAAGTACCAATTCTACGCGACCAGCAACCTTAGCGTTGAAAAAACCAATAATATACATGATACTGATTATTGCCATCAGCAAGATGAATGAGCTAATAACTAATAAAGTTATCATGTTAATCTCCTTTCTTTTTTAGGTACGACTTAATTTAACTTATTATATTTTATTTCAATTCATTGCGGTGTTCTAGGGCGCTTGTTAGTGTTGTGGGGTCAGCATATTCTAAATCTGATCCAGCCGGCAAGCCTTTGGCGAGGCGAGTTAGTTTGATATGGTTTTTAAAAATCTTACTAAGATAAAGAGCAGTCGTCTCTCCTTCCAAGGTAAAGTTAAGCGCTAAAATAATCTCCTTAACGGCGCCCGCTTTTACAATCTTTGCTAATTGAACCACGTTTAGCTGTTCCGGGCCGATGCCTTCAATTGTATTTATAAGTCCTCCTAAAACGAAGTAGCGACCTTGGTATTGTTTAGTTGCTTCAATGGCTGCTAAGTCTTGTGAATTTTCTACCACACATAAATATTGAGACTGACGGTTAGAGTCTTTACAGATGGGACAAGGATTAGTTTCGGAAATAGAGCGACAAGTAGAGCAGGTCATAACCTGCTGTTTCAAAACGCTAATAGTAGCGGCTAATGACTGCAGCTGTTCTTCAGTTTTTCCTAGTAAATGAAAAGCATAGCGTTCGGCTGTTTTAGGGCCGACGCTAGGCAAACCAGATAATTGCTGAATCAAATTTTGTATCGCCTTCGGGTATTTCATCAGCTTGATGGCAAAATATTATTTTAAACTTTTAGCCTCTCTTTATTATTTTAAGCTTTTAGTCTTCGTGCTTAGTTTAATCCAGGGATGCCGCCCATGTCTTGTAGTCTTTTTGCCATTATTCTTTGGGCTTTTTTAACAGCGTTATTGAAACAGTCTTTCAGGGCATCTTCTTGCGCTGCCTTACTAAGACTCTCGTTGATAGCTAGACTAATTACTTCCATATTACCATTAAGAACCAGTTTGACGCCATTTTTTTCCTCAGTAACTGTTTCTTTAGATAAGACATCTTGCATAGTTTTAGCCTGGCTTCTTAAATCGCGAAATTGCTTTAATTTGCTGAACATAATATTTTTTTCTTATTAATTATTTTTAATTAGTGTTTTACTTTTTTTTCAGGATTTTTTTAGAATTCTTGATTTGTTGCTTCTGAATGTTGTCGGCTCATACTTTTGAAGCTAGCTGTATTCTCATCAAAAAATAAATCAATTTTTCCAGTTGGTCCGTTTCGATGTTTGGCAATATGTATTTCTGCTTTATGTTTTTCTTCTATTGGTAAATCATTAACATTAAAGTTTCGGTCGGCTGCTTTTCGGTAAATGAACATAACAATGTCAGCGTCCTGCTCGATAGATCCAGAATCGCGTAGGTGAGATAGTTTAGGAATAGCTGGACTAGTTTGTTCCACCGCACGCGATAGCTGCGCTAAAGCTAAGACGGGAATATTTAGTTCACGCGCAATAGATTTTAGTCCACGGCTGATTTCGGCAATTTCTTGAACGCGATTGTCGCCGTATTTACCTCGCCCCTCCATTAACTGTAAGTAATCTATTACTATTAACCCCAAGCCTTTTTCTACTTGTAGTCTCCTGGCTTTTGTGCGGATTTCCATAATTGAGAGCGTGCCCGAATCATCGATGTAAATCGGCGCTTCCGCCAATCTACCCATCGCTTCTCCTATTTTAACGAAGTCATTATCTTCTTCTTTATCGGATAGGTTGCCGGTTCTCATTTTCCAAAGACTGACGTTAGCCTGGGAACAAAGCATGCGATCAACTAACTGCTCCTTACTCATTTCTAAGGAAAAAATACCGACGCCTTGCTTACTTTTAATAGCTGCTTGGCGGGCAATATCTAAGGCAAAAGAAGTTTTTCCAACACTAGGACGAGCAGCTAAAATAATTAAATCAGACTTTTGTAATCCCGCTAAAAGGTTGTCTAGGTCAGGGAAGCCGGTAGAAAGACCGCGCAATTTACCGCTATATTTATGAAGGTCATCTATTCTATCAAAAGCTTCAGTTAACAAGCTATCAATGGGCGTGAAATTATTTTTTAAATATTTTCTGGAAACGCCAAAAATCGTACCCTCGGCTACGTCTAAGATGCTGTCTATTTCCTGTTCTTCGTCAAAACTGATACGAGAAATATCGGCGGCTGCTTGTTGTAAGCGACGCAAGGTCGCTTTCTTTTGAATGATGTTGGCGTAGTAGACAATATTTCCGGCGGTGGCGACAGCGTTAGACAGTTTTGCTAAGTAGCTGCGTCCGCCAATCTTTTCCAATTTGTTTTTATCACTTAATTTATTAGAAAGAGTAATAACGTCAATTGGGTCTTGATTATTATAAAGCTCTTTAATAGATTCAAAAATGATCTTGTGGTCATCTTTATAGAAATCTTCGGCGGCGATGTTGTCAGCAATTTTGATAATCGCATCTTTATCTATTAAAAGAGAACCGAGTAGTGATTCCTCGGCTTCTGAGCTGTGCGGTGGCATTTTTGCCAGTAAATTTTTGTCGTTTTCCATAAGCATGGGAGTTAAGGATTTTGTTATTTTATCTTATCTTAAGGACGGCTTTTTTTCAAGTTGGTTTAGCACAGCTTTTCCGCTGTTAATCCCCATATTATATTAATAAGAAAAAACCGTTAAAAAACGGTTTTTTCAAGAGTCGAGGGAGATAATTAAACTGAGCCGACTGTCGGGCTCGAACCGACGACCTGCTGTTTACAAGACAGCTGCTCTACCAGCTGAGCTAAGTCGGCATATCTCAGGTGCGCCCAGTAGGATTCGAACCTACGACCGTCTCCTTAAAAGGGAGCTGCTCTACCAGCTGAGCTATAGGCGCCAATAATAATGGCTGTTATCAGCCAAATATTTTTATGTTTTGATGATAACAAAAGAT
The DNA here is from genome assembly GCA_964350915.1 of uncultured Gammaproteobacteria bacterium. Classification (GTDB taxonomy): domain Bacteria; phylum Patescibacteriota; class Patescibacteriia; order Patescibacteriales; family UBA12465; genus UBA12465. The sequence continues at coordinate 56,412 of CAYGLM010000001.1, forward strand.
TTCTAGTTTGGCAAGAGTTTCACTACTAGGCCTCTTTGTTTGGTTTAGTCTTAATGATAAAACATCTAAATTGTTACTTTCTGCTTTAGCTAGCGTCTGTTATAATGTAAGTATTAATATGGCCATGATTTATACTGAACAAGAGATAGCTAGCTTGGCGCGAGCCGCCCAGGCAGGTCAAGCTGAAGCTTTCGGCAAGCTTTACGATGCTTTTATTCGCAAGCTTTACGACTTCATTTATTATAAGACGTTAAATAAAGAAGTCGCAGAAGATATTACTAGTACTGTCTTCATGAAAGCGTGGAAAAACATCCAACAATGCAACGCCGATAGTTTCCTGGCTTGGCTATATACGATTGCCCGCCGTGCTGTTATCGATTATTATCGCCAGCACCGAGAAAATAGAGATATAGATGATTGCTGGGACTTAGCTAGCGAAGAAGATTTTATCGGTCAAATAGATGGGCATTTGAAAATAGAAAGCATTAAAGAAGCGATGCGTAGTCTGAAGAACGAAGATAGAGAAATAATTATTATGCGCTTCTGGATGGACTTAACTTTCAAAGAAATTGCCCAGCGCGTCGGCAAAAAGGAGGGAGCAGTTAAGATGGCGCTTAGTCGCTCGCTTACCAGCTTACGTTTACAAGTGCCAGTTTACTTATTAATTATGTGGCCAAATATAATAAATATATGCAAGAAGATAAATTAAAAAATATCTTGGCCGAACTTTACGCTCTTGAGCCGAGTCTAAAAGAACATGAAGTTGCCTTGATTAGACTGGTAGAGAAGATGGAAGAAATTCGTCCGGATACCAGGTTCGATTCCGCTTTTGCGGCTGAGCTAAGAACAAAAATTTTAGCCGAGGCCAAGACGCAACAAAATCCTATTCAAATATTTAATTTTAATTTTATGAACAAGAAAATTTATCTTGCCGCCGGATCATTGGCGGTCGCCAGTTTGCTCTTCCTGGCGTTTATTAACCTTTACGGACCAGATAAGCAATCTGGTATCGGTAACCTAATAAGGCCAGCATCAAAAGGCGAGGCTATTAGCAAATTACCAGCCGGAGCTTTTGGTAGCTTAGCCGGAATGGCCAACAATGTCGCTGGTTCGGAATTAGGAGCTGCTCCAACTAGAGCAATCGGTATGGGTGGCGGTGGCGCTAATCTTGCAGCCGCTGAAACAGCTACTTTTGGTTCAGTTAGTCTTAGTGAAACTGATGCTAAATTGGCTGTCGAACCAGGCTTTGGTGGTGATATGATGATTATGCCTCCTTTCTATGGCTTCAAGTATGTTTACGCCGGAGAAGACTTTGAGATTACGGACCAAACAGGGGCTGTTTATCGTCGCCTGAAGGGACAGGGAGTGATTGCTAGAGATTTAGCACGTACTCTTAGTACTTTCGGATTTCCTGAATTAAGTCTTAGCACCTTTCGCGACTTGAAAGTAACTAACATTTCCTTTGCGGAAGATTCTGATCTTGGCTTGTTAGTCAATTTTGATCTTAATGAAGACAATGTCTATATTTATGAAAATTGGGACAAGTGGCGCTTCGCTGAAAGAGATGCTTGTGGCGGCGATATGGCTTGTTGGGAAAGATTTCGCTTGCAGATGAGTGATGTTCCGGCTGATAGTGAGATGATTGGAATGTCTAATGCATTTTTAGCCAAGCATCGTGTTAATTTGGAAAATTATGGCGAGCCTCAAGTTGATAATTCCTGGCGCGTTTATTACGACCAGGCGCCAGATAAGGCTAACTTCTATATCCCAGAATACGCTACTGTTGTTTATCCATTATTAATTAATGGTGAGCAGGTTCGCGATCAAAGTGGAGGTTATGCTGGTTTAAGAGTTACAATTAATGTTATGCGCAAAGCCGCTTCTGGCTTGAATGGGTTAATGCCTTATCGCTACGAAGCTTCTGACTATGCGTTAGAAACTGATAAAGATGCTATTTTGAAAGTCGCAGAGAACGGCGGTTGGAATCGCAACTATTTCATGGATTCAGAAAATATGCAGACTATAGAATTGGGCACTCCTGAGCGCGCATATGTCCAATTATGGAAATATGATAATGGTCGTAACGATGAGCTACTAGTTCCTGCCCTGATTTTCCCAGTTATTAATCGTCCAAATAGTGATACTTATTACTACGGTGCTAACTACGTAGTTGTGCCGCTCGCTCAAGAGATGATAGCCGAGCTTGGACGTGAACCAGAAGTGTGGCCAATGTGGCGTGGAGGAGTTGAGCCGGGGATGCCGATGATAGATGGTGCCGGAACTAGTTCCGGCTCTGGTTCAGCTGGAAATGCTGAAACAGTTGACGCTATCGAGCCAGCGATTGAGCCTGAAGCCACGATTATGCCGATAGCACCGATGTTATTAAAGCAATAATCCCGCTCTAACATCGTTTAAGATATCGTAGATTAGAAAAAAACCTAGCTGATGGCTGGGTTTTTTGATTTAGAATTTCTTGGCTAAAAATATCGATTTTAAATATATTTTTTCTTTCACTCTTGACTTTTTTGTGTTTTTTTGGTATAATATATAGATAATGTATTAAAATTATAAAAAAATGATTCAAGAAGCTAGTTTTTTAAATTCGAAAAAAGAGGAGGAAAACATGGAGACAAAAAGAACAAAAGAAGAGGCTCAGAAGAAATTAATTGAAAAATTCGGACTGAGAAAGACTTCCGATTTTCAAACTGCCTTACAACAAGGCAAAATTGAATTGGCGCAGGAGTGGCTTAACTACATCGTGGAAAACAAAGAAAGCTTTCCCCAGTATGAAGCCACTTGGCACAATTGGCTGGGAGATCGTCAGCAAGAAATGCAGCTCTATAAGAGCCTGAAAGCTAGCGGCGACCTGGAAAAGATGGCGCATCGGACCAAGGAAGAGGCGCAGGCCGAACTGAAAGAAAAATTTGGCTTTGCCGACACCAAGGGCTTCAGAAATGCTCTACTGCAAGGCGACGTTGTAAAAGCCGAGAACTGGCTTAATTACATTGTCGACAATAAGCTCAGCTTCCCACAGTACCTGTCTACTTGGGATAATTGGCTCAGCGATTGTCAGCGCGAACTAGCCGAGGCTCGGAAGTAATAACAAGATTCTAGGCCGTTAAAGCCTAAAGAAAAAACTCTGCCAAACTGGTAGAGTTTCTTATATGCAGTCCCTAGGGGAATTTCGCCTCGCAGCGCCTTAACGGCGCCGCTCGTTGCCCGAACGGACCCGCTAAACGCTCCCTCTTGGTCGCGTTTATCGTCGCTCGATTGCGCGGAGTCGCTCCGCTCTTCCTCGCATCTCGCTCGCCGTTTGTTCGATTCCCCTAGTTGCGAATACAAATCAAAAAGGACTCTGCATTCGCAGACTCCTTTTTGCTTCGCAGTCCCTAGGGGAATCGAACCCCTGTTACCAGGATGAGAACCTGATGTCCTAACCACTAGACGAAGGGACCATTTAGCTCATAACAATATTCTAGCTAC
>CAYGLM010000001.1:59994-76026 GCA_964350915.1 uncultured Gammaproteobacteria bacterium
ATGAAGTGATCATTTAGCTCATAACAATATTCTAGCTACATGAAGTGATCATTTAGCTCATAACAATATTCTAGCTACATGAAGTGATCATTTAATTTAACGATGCTCTAACTAGACGAAGTAACCAGTCGCCACCTGAATCAACGTAAAACCTGACCAATGAAATTTTGATGCCCCGCTAAGAATTCCTTGGCTGCTAACGGGCGTCCGCCTTCAGTTTGTAATTTTAATATAACTAAATAATCTTGTCCACACTTAACGACTAATTCGCCATTTTTCATTAAAATTTGCCCGTTTTTCTCCTTTTCTCCTCTTTCCGCGTCGGTTTCTGGTAACAATTTTACTTTCAAAAATTTGATAATACCTCCTTTTTCATCAAAAGCATGAACTCCGGGCCAGGGATGAAAGGCGCGCCACATTCGCTCTAGTTCTGCGGCCGATTTATTCCAATCTAGGCGCCCATCCTCTTTAGTTAACATCTTTACGTAACTAGTTTGAGATTCGTCTTGTGTCTGAGGCTTTATTTTTCCCGCCACCCAGTCCTGTAAAGTTTCTGGTAGTGCCTTGACGCCTAATTGTGAGAGACGGTCGTGAACCTCGCTTAAAGTTTCTGTTCCCTGAAGAGAAATAGAAGCTTGTTTAAGGATGGGGCCGGTATCTAAGCCCGCATCCATTTGCATGATGGTTACCCCTGTTTCAGCATCACCATTTAAAATTGGTGCATTTAAACAAGCAGCGCCACGATATTTAGGCAGCAGGGAAGCATGAACATTAATACAGCCGTATTTAGGAATATCTAATATTGTTTGGGGAATAATTTTTCCGTAAGCAATGACGACGATAAGATCAGGATTAAGAGCACTTATTGCTTCTGCTTCTGGCTTGATTTTCTCTGGCTGAAAAATTGGTACCTGGTATTTTTGCGCCAACACTTTCACTGGCGGTGGCGTCATTACCTGCTTTCGACCGATTGGTTTATCGGCACGAGTATAAACGCCAATAATTTCAAAGGCGGTATTATTTAATAAAGTCTCTAGTCCGGGCAGAGCAAATTCCGGTGTGCCCATAAACAGAGTGCGAATAATGCCGGGGCGTCCGCTTAAAGAATCGTTAGTAGTATTATGAAAATTATTTATTTCCTTGTTGTCATTAGGATTATGACTAGACATAGTGCGGCGATATGATATATTTATATTATGCTTACAGATTTTTTTAGTTTTCTGTTAGAGATAACCGCCGGCCTCGGCTACTTCGGGGTCGGTTTGTTAATGGCAATTGAAAGTTCTTTTGTTCCGATGCCTTCGGAAATTATTGTTCCGCCCGCTGCTTATTTAGCTAGCCAAGGAAAGATGAATTTATGGCTAGTAATTGCCGCTGGTACTATTGGTAGTTTAATGGGAGCAATTTTTAATTACGTTCTTGGTTATTATTTGGGTCGACCGCTTGTTTATAAACTAGCCGGCCATCGCTTTGCTAAATTTTTTCTAGTTAGCCCAGAAAAAGTTCAACGGGCGGAAAAATATTTTTTTGATAATGCGGTAACAGCTACTTTTGTTGGTCGTTTGATTCCGGTTATTCGTCAGCTTGTTTCTATCCCCGCCGGATTTTCTAAAATGCCTTTTTTGACTTTTGTTTTTTATACTACTATCGGCTCGGCCATCTGGGTTTGCGTTCTGGCTGCTTTAGGGTATTTTATTGGCGCTCAGCAAGATATGCTCATGCGCTATTACAGCGAGATTAAGTGGGGCCTACTGGGCCTTGGTGTTCTTTGGCTTAGCTGGAAGATTTTCAAGGCGGTCAATAAAAAGAATTCCGTCTAAGTGATCAACTTCGTGCTGAATTACTCTAGCAAGCATTTTTTCTGCGGCTAGAGTTTTTTTCTTGCCCTTTTCATCAAAATAAGAACAATTTATTTTTTTATGGCGGGAAACTGGGCCGTAGATTATTTCACCTTTTTCATCAACTACCGATAGGCAACCCTCTTCTTCTATTTCACGTGCCCAGGACTTTTTAGTTATTTTAGGATTGATGAGAAATAAAGTTTTATGATCCTCATAGATGACAACTAAACGGATATTGAGACCAATTTGCGGCGCTGCTAAACCGGCACCATCCTTTTTCTTCATGGTTTCCTCCATATCTAAAAGCAACCCTTTCATTTCTGGGTCAGAGATTTTTTCTACATCCACATCGACAGATTTTTTTCTTAAGACAGGATTAGGATGAGTGATTATTTTAAGTAGTTTAGACATAATTTATTTATCTTTACCGAAGCCATCAACAATCTTGAAAAAATATTTCCAGCTAGCGCCCGATTTACAGAGTTCTTTTGTATCATTTAAAGCTCTTTCTACTATATTGGTTGGTAAGTCGCGACAGACTTTGAAAACAGCTGACCGCTTAAAACCAGGGACTCCCAGTTCTTGGATAATACGTAGGGCGAATTCCTGCCAAGGATAGGCCGGAGCTTTTTTCTGCGGCTTCGCTTGGAATATTTCTGAGAATGATTTGAAGCCTTCGTTTTTGCGAGGGCTTTTTGCTTCTTCCATAATTTATTATTTGAGCTGAAAATCGATACTGAGATAACCGACGCCGAAGTCGGTTTGATAAGCAAGAATATCTGGTTCCCAGGTGAGCTCACTCATAGCGCCCAGTAAAACGACGATTGGCTTTAAACCGCATTCACTAGCATCGAGAATTAGGCGTTGGTCTAATTTAAGAATATTCTCTTCGGCAGTCTCTGGCTCACTTAAATATTCTATTAGCTTGTTATCAAATTTTGGTCCTTTAGGAGAATAGCCTCCGGGCGCGCTTCTTTTTAAACGATGAGAAAGATCACCAGAAGCAATCAGGCCTATTTTCTTCGGGCTGTTAGCTAGGACGGCGCCGATTTTTTTTCCAAACTCTAAATGAGTGGCTAAGTCCAACTTTTCCGCCGGTGAAACAATTACTGACTTGAAGCCATCAAGCAAATAGAGAGGAATTGCGCTACCGTGATCGAGATTAATTTGCGAAAGGGAGCGTAGCGGCAGGTCCGTTTTCAACTGGGTTTTTAATTGGTCAGCTAAAGGAACATCTCCTTTGACTATAGTTTTCGGAGGAATAAAACCGAAATCCTGGAAATTTATTTCCATTTCCGGCGCGCAGTTGATTATAAAACTATCTTCTTGTAAGTTTCCGTGAGGGGAGATGATAACCAGAGTCTCCACCTGTGCGGCCACTAATTCGGATTTAATTTGTTGATAGGCGGCAAGAGTTTTTTGCAGGAAAGCGTGGTTAGAGCGTCCGATTTCTGGAATAAGAAGAGGAGAATGAGGTAGTAAGCAGGCTTTAACAAGGGGCATATATTATTGAATTATTTCTCCGAGTGGGTAAAGATACAATACTTTGGAAGACGCGGTAATGATAGTATCCATATTATAACCTAAAGACTTAAAGACTTCTTCGGTAGCGAAGGCGCGTTTGGTGCCGTTAGAAATTAAGTATACCGCTGGGAAGGAGTCGGATTTAAGTAGAGTGCCGTCTTCAAAGCGAACCGGATCAACAGTTACGTATTTGTTCAGGACTTCAGTTGAGGCTGGTAAAATCTTTTTGTCTTTATATTTGTGAGTCAAGAAAGCTTTATCTAGAAGAGGGGCCTTGGTGCCGTTTTCCACGTAGTAGACGCCGCCGGTTTTAGTGTCTTGAAGGAGGGCGCCAGTAACGTAAGTTGAGGAAGCATTAATTTCTTTGCCGATAGTGTAGCCAGCTAGTTCAGCTTCGCTTGCTTGTTCTAATTCTTCAGCGTTAAAGCCAATAGCACGGAAAGTAGTTAAGTTATCAAAAGGACGTTTTTCGTTGCCAGCAAGAAGATAGATTTTTTTATCAGGAGTTTGGACTAGAGAATAGTTAGGAAACTTGACGTTCTCTCCGACTGGATAAGCATCGAGAAGAGTTTTGTTAGTTGTAATTACTTGTCTGGGGCTGAAGCGGGAGATAAAAGAAGCATAGTTTAGGAAGGGGCGCTTCTTGCCTTGTTCTATTAACCAAATTCCTGGTTCGCCGGCAAGTTTTAAAACCGAGCCATCAGGATAAGCTAGGTTGGTGGCTGGCCTTTCTAGCCCAACAGGAAAATAACTATTGTAAAGGCGATGAAAATTATAATTACCATTATAAACATGAGGAGTGTAGTTGTAGAGGGCGGCGGTCGCTTGGTTTTCGACAGTTACCGTTACAAATCCAGGAGTGGAAACAATACTATTATAATCACCGTCCTGCACTGCCTTGGCTACGCTTTTTAACATTGAGCGACCATCTTTAGCGATGTAAGTAATGCTGGCACGGAAGCCGTAGCGGTTGGGATCTTTCATGTAAGCGGCAAACTGCAAAGCAGCGCTGTTTATTTGTTTGCCAAAGCCTTTCCAATAAGGATTACAAGTTTGACCAGTCGGACAGCCGTAACCAGTTGCTTCATCTAGTGCTTTCTGAGTTGGATTAGGATTCTGGATTAAGCTCTGTTCTTTTTGCAGGAGAACGAGTAGCACTTTTGGGTTAATAGTTGTTATCTGGCGGCATTTTAATTTTCTCTCCGCTTCAGTTGGGGTCTCACTTAAAGTAACGCCAGCGCAATCGTAATTGTTTCTTGCGGCATCATAAATCATTTCCGCAGCGGTTTTTAATTCTCCGTAAGCATTTATGGTTTGATAGTTCGCTAAATAGCTACCTTTTTCTTGAAGAAAGGTTTGTATTTCTCCTAAGGACAGAGAATAAGTATCTAGCATCTCTGCATCGGAGATAATATTGTTAGGGTTGAAGCTAGAATCAAGTGCTGCTTGAGCTTGTGCTTCCGGTACGATAGTGCCGGAAATATAAATAAAGCCGGCTAATATTAAAGGAATAATTAAGAAGTCGGTTTTTTTCATGTTGATTTATTTTAAACTGATATTAATGATTTAATAGTTGATTGAAACTGGTTATCATTATAATATATTCCCCCTACTTTATCAACCAAAAACCCGCAATTAACGGGTTTTTGCTTTATTTTTAGCCTTGATTAATTTTTTAGGCTTTATTTAAGCTGACTGATGGCTACCTTATCCTTATCGCTCAAGTCTATCCTCACCTTTGCTCCTTCTCGAATCTTCCCCTCAATAATTTCTAGAGCAAGCTCGTCTAGAATCATATTCTGAATAATGCGCTTAAGCGGACGGGCACCGTAAGTAATGTCGTAGCCTTTTTCTGCTAGCATTTTTTTAACCTTAGTACCAATCTTCAGATTAATATTTTTTCCAGCTAAGCGTCTCTCTACTTTATTTAGTTCCAGGTCAACGATTTTTTCTAAGGCTTCCGGTGATAAGCTACGGAATAACACTGTCTCGTCGATGCGATTGAGAAATTCAAGCTTGAAATTATCTTTTAATATTTTGTCGATTTTTTCTTTCATCTCGGCGCTTCTAATATCAGCAGCGGATTTACGATCGCTATCATCACTAAAGCCGATAGAGTATTGCTTGATAATTTCGTTGCCTAAATTAGAGGTCATGATAATAATAGCGTTTTTGAAACTAACTGTTCTACCTTTGGAGTCGGTCAAACGACCGTCGTCAAGAATTTGCAAGAGAACATTAAACATGTCTGGATGTGCTTTTTCAACTTCGTCGAAAAGGACGACGCTATAAGGATGGCGACGAACCTTATCAGTTAATTGACCGCCCTCGTCATGACCAATATATCCCGGAGGTGAACCGATAAGTTTAGCGACGGAATGTTTTTCCATAAACTCACTCATGTCCAAACGAATCAAAGATTTTTCGTCGTTGAACATAAATTTTGCCAGCGCTTTTGCTAGCTCGGTTTTACCGACACCAGTTGGCCCCACGAAAAGAAAAGAGCCGATTGGTTTTTTTTCTTCGTTAATGCCAGCACGAGAGCGACGTAAAGCATTAGATACCGCCTTAATAGCATCTTCTTGACCAACCACTTCTTGGTTCAAAACTTTTTCCGCTTCGCTTAGTTTTTTAATTTCATCTTGAAGCATCTTATTGACGGGAATTCCGGTCCAGCGAGCGACAACTTTAGCAATATCTTCTTCATCAACCTCCTCTTTTAAAATACGTTGTCCTTTTTTCTGAATTTTCAAAAGTTCCGACTGTGATTGATCTATCTTTTTTTCTAAGTCAGGAATAAGACTATATTTAATTTGAGCAACCTCGGTCAAGTCAGCGCCTTGTCTCTGGGCGATTTCTGCTTTTATTTTTAGATCTTCAATTTCTTTTTTTGAATCTCTAATTTGAGAAATAATATTTTTTTCGTTGTTCCAATGTAGTTCCAGTTGAGTAGATTTTTCTTTTAGCTTGGCTAGTTCTTGATTAAGGGCACGGATTTTGGCAGATTTTTTATCGGTAGTCATTAGCCCGGCCTTATTTAATTCTAGCTGGTTAATGCGGCGTTTTAGCTGGTCTAAATCATCGGGCATAGAGTCTATTTCCATGCGTAAAGATGAAGTAGCTTCATCAATTAAATCGACTGCCTTGTCTGGCAGGAAGCGGTCACTAATATAGCGACTGGAAAGTTTGGCAGCGGCAATGACGGCGTTATCAGTAATGCGAACGCCGTGATGAACTTCATATTTTTCTTTTAAGCCGCGCAACATACTAATAGTATCTTCAATGCTAGGCTCGGCCACGTAAATTGGTTGGAAGCGACGCTCTAAAGCGGCATCCCTCTCAATATATTTCTGATATTCTTTGGTGGTGGTGGCGCCGATAGTGCGCAGTTCGCCACGGGCTAGAGCCGGCTTTAACATATTAGAAGCATCCATTGAACCTTCGGAAGCACCCGCGCCGATTAAAGTATGTAGCTCGTCAATAAAAAGAATTAGTCGTCCTTCTTGTGATTTAACTTCCTTAAGAACGGCCTTTAGTCTATCTTCAAATTCACCACGGAATTTTGCACCAGCCACAAGAGCGCCCAAATCAAGAGCGATAATTTCTTTGTTTTTTAAATTCTCTGGCACATCGCCGGAAACAATGCGCTGGGCTAAACCTTCAACGATAGCGGTTTTACCAGTGCCAGCCTCACCAATTAAAACAGGATTATTTTTAGTACGACGTAAGAGAACCTGCATGATGCGTCTGATTTCGGTGTCGCGACCAATAACCGGATCGAGTTTTTCTTGTCGTGCCATTTCGGTGAGATTGGTAGTATACTTTTCTAAGACACGAAATTTATTTTCTGGGAAAGGGTCGCTGACGGTTTGAGAGCCACGCAATTCTTTAAGGATATCTTTAACGGTTTGATATTCTACTTGAAAATCTAGTAATATTTTTTGGGCGGGCGATTGTACGCCAATAAGAGCGAGTAGTATGTGTTCGGTAGAAATAAAATCGTCGTTCATACCGTCCGCTTCTTTCTTTGCTCTTTCTAAGATAGCCGCTGTTTCGGCAGTACCAGAAACTGCTTGCACCGGTCCGTTAACAGGATTAACATGAGCACGGGGCAGGGATTTAAGTACGCCAATGACAGCACTCTCTATTAAGTCCGGATCCATTTTCATCTTTTCTAAAATCGGCTTAACTAGACCTTCGTTTTGTTCTAAAAGAGCAAGGAAGATATGTAGTGCCTCAATGTTCGCCTGACCATAATTGGAGGCGATAATTTGGGCATTAATAATAACCTCCTGCGATTTATCTGTGAATTTGTTGAACATATAATTATTTGTCTAATATTATTTAATATTTCTCACGCTCTACTGGCCCAATGGTCAGTAGTAATTTATTAGCAGTCTTTTATTGAGAGTGCTAATACCATCTTAATATAAGGGCGGTCTGGTGTCAAGATAAGCAGGGCGGATAAGGGGTGTAAATGGGGTCGGAATTGTCAAAAGGGGCACAACCACAGAATTATTGACTTTTTTATGATTTAGTGGTATAATTATATATTAGCCTTGGATATTTTTTCAATTGTCTAAAATTAGTTAAATTACTATAAAGGTCCTTTGACAAACAAGTTAAGCGAGTTAATTGCCTTTGGCGGTAGCTATTATTGGTTGGCGCTAAGAGCAATTAACTCGAATATTAACTTAAAAAAATTAAGAATGAAATTGAAACAGAACTTAAGTAAGTTGGCACAGAAATATTTTCTGCTAGCCAGCAAAGACCCGGGCTTATCTTCGCTCTTCGCGTTTTTAACTATTTTAATCTTAACCGTAATTGTCGGTAAATTATTTCACTCTTGGCAGGATGGAGAATCCATCACCACGGTTTTGCTTATTGGCTTCATCCTCTCTTATGCTTTGGCTACCATCAATTATTTTCTTGTTCTTGTTATCCGACGAAAATTTATTACTATGCCGGATGATACGCCTAAAGCTAGACTAAACTATTTATTTCAAGTCGCTCTTTTTGAAGACGGTATTATCATTTTGAAAAAACCGATTTGGGGTAAGGGCGTAAAATTCGCTATTTTAAGACCAGCTGGTCTAAAAGAGCAGGTTTTAGAAATAAAGACCTCAATTATTAGTCGCCACGAAGGACGGGGCATAGAAGTTCCGGTTACTCTGAAAATTTCTCTAGCTAAAGCCTTTGACGAGGCAAAACTTTTTTTAATACTATTAAAAAGAAGTAAGGCCTTAGTTAATTATCATGAGACAACGGAGCTGTCTTTGGAAGAGTATCTTATTAAGGTCTTTTATGATTTTAATGAGCCAAGCTCTGAAAAAATCAAGGATTTGTCCCGGGCCTATTTGCGGGGAGAGATTGCTGATCCAGTCTTTTCTAAAAAATTACTGAAAATTCTGGATTTTCCCAGAAAAATATTTTCTAATGTTGCATATACCGCAATTCAAATAGATTGCGCATTATGTAAAGCCGCTTAGAATCTAAACTGATAACAGGCCAACAAAAGACTGATAACAGTTTAAGCTCATATAAAGGACGCCAAAAACGTCCTTTTTTAATTGTAGTCATTTTAGTTTTATGTTAAAATAAAGATAATTAACATGCTTATGTTTCGGCATAATTTTTTAACTTACGGCAGCCAAATAATATTCAAGACTATCGGCGAGATAGTCTATTTTCCGATTTGGTGGTATAGCGTCGGTTTATTAGAATTTATCAAAAAAGCAGCGCGTTTTTGGCTTAATCAGGAAAAGTCGCTGGGATTTACCATCTGGTCAAAAAATATTTTTGTACCGATGTACGGCCAATATGATTGGGCAGGCAGAACTATCAGCTTTTTCATTCGCCTGATACAGATAATTTTCCGCGGTTTAGCGCTAATTTTCTGGTTAGCAATAGTTTTAGCTAGTTTAGTTGCCTGGCTGTTGATGCCAGTCTTTTTAGTGATTGCCATATTTTTCCAAATCGGTGGCTAGGTGTAGATAATCTATGGATATCAAGCAGGAAGTAGAGACAATTGAGTTTGTTAAAGATAGTGCCGGCTCGGGACAGGGTACGTGGTTTTTGAGTCGCTTTTTATATTGGGACAAGACAATTAAGCGTTCCTTGGTCGGCCTGGAAAAAACTAGACGGGAAATAAATCGTATCTTAGGTTTTTTTTCTTGGTTAGTAATTTTTGCTGGCTGGTTGGCTTACGGAGCTTGGGTTTATTTAAATATTTCTAAGCTACAAGCCAATCCTTGGGAGTTATTATTTTTTTGGACCGAGCCAGATATTTTAATTAGTGCTTTTTTGCTCTCGTTATGGTTTAACATTTTTTTATTTTATAAGGCGAGCGCTAAGGCGGCAGCAGAAAGAAGAATAAATTATCGTTTATTTAAAGAAGATAAAAAAGTAAGAGCCGAACCGAAAAGATATAATGTTGCTCGTGCTTTTTCCGACGATACTTGGCGCGTGGTAGAAGAGGCTTATCTTTTGGCGCGAAAATTAGATTGCCGCCAAGCCAGTACCATGCATTTTTTTCGTGCCTCTTTGCAGCACAAAGAAATGCAGAGTTTGTTTATTCGTTTGAATGTTGATGCAGAAAAATTAGTTGAGATGATTGATAGGCAGTTGTCTAAAACTGCCGGCCAAGACGATGGTAGCGGTGCGGCAATTTCCGATCGCCTGCAAGAAACTTTTATTTTAGCTTTCGTCGATGCTTATAATCGTCGTCAATCAAAGATTGATATTCTTAACATCATTTTATTTTTAGCCAGTAAAGATGAGGCTCTCGCAGAAATTCTGTATGAATTAGAAGTAGATAATGACAAGATGATTAATGCGGTGGCCTGGTTTCGAGTTAACAAGATTCTAGTAGATCGCTATCAGGAGTATCGTCGCTTAGCATTATTCAAACCAGGAACTGGCATGAATCGTTCTTATACCGCTATCGCCACTCCGACTTTGGACCATTTTTCTTATGACTTAACTTTGAAAGCCAAGGCTGGTGGAACGGATCTTTGTGTTGGTCGAGAAAAAGAAATTAATTCAATTTTTGAGTCTTTTACCGGTGGTCATAATGGGGTTCTTTTAGTCGGACCAATTGGTGTCGGTAAGAGCGCGATTATCGGCGGCTTGGCTCAGATGATGGTTGAGGAGAATGTTCCTAAATTTTTGAAAGATAAGAGATTGGTAGAAGTCGATGTTTCCCGATTAGTAAGTGGCGCCGATTCTACGGCCGCACAAGAACGTTTGCTTAGTTCTATTAATGAAGCAAATCGTTCGGGTAACATTATTTTATATTTGGATAACATTGAAAATTTAATTGGTATTAGTGCTGGTAGTAGCGAGAGCTTGGATTTGTCCGAAGTTTTAGCGGAAGCAATAAATCGTGGACATATTTTTTGCATTGCGACGGCGACAAAGGAAAATTATTCGCGCTATATTGAAAACAAGGCGATGGGCGCAGCGATGACAACAATAGGCGTTGATGAGCCGGATACAAATGCGGCTATTCAGATTTTAGAAAGCCGAGTTGGCTTTTTGGAGTCTAAATATGATATTTATATTGTTTATAGCGCGATTGAACAGGCCGTTAAAATGTCGGCGCGCTATCTGAGTGATAAAGCGTTGCCGCTTAAAGCGATTAACTTGTTAGAGAAGGCAGCGATGATTGCTGCTAAAGCCAGCCGCATTAATCCGGAGAAATCTTTTTGTTCTGGTGAAGATGTTGCTTTAGCAATAGAAGAAATGACCGGTATCCCCGCTAGTAAGGTTGGCGAGGAAGAGGGAAATAAGCTTTTAAACTTAGAATCAGAAATAAAAGAACGTTTAATTGGACAAGAGGAGGCGGTTAAGGCAGTGGCCTCCAGTTTACGCCGTGCCCGCGCTTCTTTAAAAGATAGTCGCCGTCCAATAGCCAGCTTTTTATTCTTAGGCCCGACTGGTGTTGGTAAAACCGAGTTAGCTAAAGCGGTTTCTCAGATATATTTTGGTAGCGAAGATTATATGATTCGTCTTGATATGAGTGAATATCAGCATCAAGACAGTGTTCGTAAAATGATTGGTGATGTTGATGGCACGCTCGGTTATTTGACAGAAGCAGTGCGCAAGAAGCCATTCTCTTTGATATTATTGGACGAAATTGAAAAAGCAAATCCCAATATTCTTAATTTATTTTTACAGTTGCTTGATGACGGTCGTTTAACGGATGGGCAGGGCAGAACGATTAGTTTTTCTGAATCGATTATCATTGCGACCTCTAATATCGGTGCTAATTTTATTCAAGATCAGATTAAAGTCCAGGCTAGTTTAAGTTCTATTAAACAGGAGCTTATCGACAATCAATTGCGTGAGCATATGCGCCCTGAGTTGATTAATCGTTTTGATGGCATTGTTGTCTTCCGTCCTTTAAGCGAAAATGATATTTTCAAGATTACTACTTTAATGCTCAAGAAGATTAAAAAAGGCTTGGCAGAAAAAGGAATTGGCCTGAAGGCTGATAAGGATGGTGTGATGATTTTGGCACGTGCCGGTTATGATCCGAAGTTTGGCGCTCGTCCGCTTAGGCGTTTATTGCAGGAAAGAGTTGAGGACCCAATCGCTAATAAAATTTTGGCTAACGAACTTAAGCGTCGCGATGAAGTAGTGATTGGTAGTCGGTCGGAAATTTCTGTTGATAAAGCCGGCGAGCTTTAGATTTTTACTTTTTGTTTTTTTTGACAAATTAATCTCGAACTTCGTAATATATTCTAATGACTTACGTTTTACCCTTTTTAATTAGTTTTTCCTTGGCTGGTTTGTTGGCTTGGCTTATCTCAAAGTTAGCGCGACGTTGGCAAATCGTTGATCAGCCAGGCGCAAGGAAAATTCATCAAGCACCGGTTCCGCTTTTAGGTGGGGTCGCTGTTTTTATATCTTTTTTTGCGACCTTGTTTATTTATACTGATAGATTTTTAGCTGGCAATTTGGGCTGGCGCCATCTTTTAGGTTTTTTTATTGGTGGATTGGTTCTAATTATTGGCGGTGCTTTAGATGATAAATATAACCTACCGCCTAAGAGTCAAATTATTTTCCCCCTCTTAGCTGTTTTAGCAGTAATCATCGGTGGCGTAGAAATTGAAAAGATTACCAATCCTTTCGGTGGTTATCTTAATTTACGTGAATTATTTTGGCTGGGACCAATTTTAATTTTGCTTTGGCTGCTGGGCATGATGTATACGACTAAACTGCTAGACGGAGTGGACGGCTTAGTAACTGGAATTGGCGCGATTGGTAGCTTGATAATTTTTTTATTTACTTTGACTACGAAATATTATCAGCCTGACATTGCTTTTGCGGCCTTACTTTTAGCCGGTGCGGCGCTTGGTTTTTTAATTTTTAATTTTCATCCAGCTAAAATATTTTTAGGAGAGGGTGGCTCCTTGTTTTTTGGTTATGCGCTTGGCGTTTTGGCAATAATTTCTGGTGGAAAGATTGCTATTGCTCTTTTGATTATGGGTATTCCCATCTTAGATGTTGCCTGGACGATTTTACGCCGCTTGTATCAAGGTAAAAATCCCTTTCGTTTTGCTGATAAAAAACACCTTCATCATCGTTTACTTAATTTAGGGTTTAGTCAAAGACAAACGGTGGCAGTTTTTTATGGACTGTCTTTAATTTTTGGCGTGAGTGGATTGTTCTTACAAAGTCGCGGGAAGTTTTTCGCCTTAGGCGCTCTTTTAGTTATTATGTTGTTTATTGTTTTAGCGCTACGCCACCTTGACCGTCGCCAGGAAAAGAAAAAGCCTTCACTTCTTTTACATATTTGCTGTGCTCCTTGCGGCACTTATATCAGTCGCGACCGCCTGTTACCGCGTTATCGAGTGACTTGGTTTTTCTATAATCCTAATTTAGCTTCTCAGGAAGAATATGATAAGCGCTTAAAGTATGTTCGCTTAATGGCCAAGCAGTTAAACATTTCTTTAATTGAAGTTCCCTATGATCACGCCTCCTGGCAGGATAAGGTAAGGGGCAGAGAACAAGATCCAGAAAGAGGTAGTCGTTGTCTAATTTGTTATTTGGATCGTCTGCGCGAAACTGCTAGATTGGCCAAGGAAAAAGGTTTTGATTTTTTTGGCACTACTTTAACCGTCAGTCCTTATAAGGATGTGGAGGCGATAAAAAAACTGGCCGCTGATTTAGAGGAAAGAAATGGAGTTAAATTCTTAGCTGAAGATTTTCAAGCTGAGGATGGTTATCATAAATCACAGGAATTAGCTAAAGAGTTAAATTTATATCGCCAAAAATTTTGCGGCTGCGAATATTCGATAAAGCAAAAAAATGATAAATAATATTTTCAAGAAAATTTATTTCATTATCCCCGTCCTAGTAGTGAGTGTTATTGTAGTGGCGATTGCTGTTTTGGCGTTGCCCGCACCAGTTTTTGCTCAGCAGTTGGATTTTATTGATACTGATGGTGATGGTTATAGCGATGCTGAAGAAATTGCTGCTGGGTATTCTCCTTTTAATCCGGCACCAGTCAAATTAATTGATAGCGATGTTGATGGTGATGGGTTAAGCGATTATTATGAAATTTTGTTTGGCACCGATCCTTTTAATCCTGATACCGACGGCGATGGCTACAATGATTTTGTTGAAATCGATAAAGGTTATGATCCGCTATCAGTTGAACCAAAAAGACTAGCGATGAAGGTAGAAATAAGATTGAAAGCTCAGATGCTTGATTTCTATGTTGGCGGCCATAAGTGGCGCGAATTCAAGGTTTCTACTGGCAAGCCGAGTATGCCGACTCCGACTGGTGAATTCACTATCGTTAATAAAATTAAAAAAGCCTGGTCGAAGTCTTATGGTCTGTGGATGCCTTATTGGCTCGGCTTGGATAGAGGTCGAATTGGTATTCATGAGCTGCCAGTATGGCCCAATGGTTATCGCGAAGGAGAAAATCATTTAGGCAAGGCAGTTTCCCATGGGTGCATTCGTTTAGGTGTCGGTCCAGCACAGTATTTGTTCGAACGAGTTGAAACTGGTACTAAAGTTTTTATTAAGCCCTGAAAATATCCTGGTAATGTGCTATAATTTTAAAAGATTAGGCAAATATAAATAACTAGGAAAAATATATTTTTTATATGCCACGAAAAATATTTAAGATTAGCCTGCTGTCTTTCTTTTTGATACTGCTTTTAAGCGGGTGCTCTTTTTCTTTTCCTTGGGAGAAACAACGCTCTGCCCCTGTAAATGGTGACGATAACGGTCAAGAGCAAGATATTTCTGCCGGGGTTTCCCCTAGCTTTACTGGTGATTTAAGGAAGTTTGCCAGTGAGGACAGTTTGAAAAATGTTTTAGCTCAAGTAGCACCGGTTGGGGGACTGACTTCAAGTTGGCTACTTGCTGAATCCGGCTATGGAGCTGCTGATGACAGAGCAATCTTGAAAATTCCTGGCGGTTTAAACGCTAGTTTTGTTGGTGCTGACATTGTTAAAGTTGACAGTGGCTATGCCTATGTTTTAATAAGAGACGAGATTAAAATTATTAGCCTAGCACCGGCTTCCGAGGCCAAAGTAGTCGGACAAATTTCTCTCGCTTCTCGTCCTTTTGAATTTTTTGTTGCCGGCGGCCGATTGGTAGTTTTTGGTACTGATGAAAAAGTAAAAGATTCTAGTCTTTTCCGTTCTTTTAAGCGTCATGGGAAATATACTTTCTTGCAAGTATTCGATGTTTCTATGCCATCTTCTGCTAAGGAAATTCGCTCTTTGTCATTTGAGGGTGGATATGTGGGTGCGCGTCTATCGGGTAATTACGCTTATCTTATGACCGCTAATCCTGCTTATTATTCTGACAGCGAGCCTTTAGCTCCACGCGTGATTGATAATGGTCGCGTCATTAGTGGTGATTGTTCTTTAGGCAAAGATTGTTTCCGTCCTGATATTTTTTATTTTGATACAAATTATCGTAACCACACTTTCCTGTCCGTAACAGCAGTTAATATTGCCGATCGCAATGAGCCTCTTGGTGGACAAGCTTTCTTAATAGACGCCAATTTTAATGTTTCCTTATCGTTAACTGGAAGTTTGTATCTTACTAGAACCGAGTCTTTGAGTTTATTTAGTTTAGAACAAGAAGTTAGGCGAGAAAAAATATATTCGCGCTTAAGTGAAACTGAGCGGGTTCGCATAAAAGAGATTGAAGATGCGCCAGCCTTTATTTTAAGTCAGCAGGAAAAAGTTTTTAAAACAGCGACTCTCATTGATCGCTATGTTAATTCTTTGGATGATTCTGGTAAAGAAAATTTGCGGACAGAAATAGAATCAGCTTTGCTTCCGAAGATAAAACAGCGGGCCAAAGAAATTGATAAGACTGATATATATAAGTTTACTCTTCGCGCCGGCAAAATAGATTATCAAGCCAAGGGTTCGGTGAGCGGCAATGTTTTAAGTAACGGTTCTTTGGATGAAAAAAATGATAATTTACGTTTAGTAACTACTAGAAGTGCGCTTTGGTCTCGACTCTCTGAAGACTCTAGCAAGCACTATAGTAATATTTACATTCTTGATTCCGGTTTACGTCCGACTGGTAGCTTAGAAAATATCGTTACTGAATCAGCTTTCCATTCCGTTAGTTTTATGGGCGAGCGCGCCTATATCGCCGCAGTTAAAGACGATGCACCAATTTATGT
>CAYGLM010000001.1:76126-85717 GCA_964350915.1 uncultured Gammaproteobacteria bacterium
TCTCTCTCTTATTTACCGACCTATGACACGATAGTTTTGCCGGCAGCAATTAGAGAAGGTGGGCAACTTTCTTTTGCTGGTGCTTTGGTTTTCGAAGATCAAACAGGTTCCTTGGCACTTAAAAGTCGCATTGATCATTCGGCTGGAGGTAAATTTTCGCAGGCGGAAAGTTGGCGCGGATTTAGTTATTACGACAACACTGTTAAGAGAAGTTGGCTGATAGGAGATAATCTGTTTACCTTTTCTAATAAATATTTAAAGATTAGCCGTTTGTCCGACTTTAGTGAGATAAAGACCTTAATCTTGACGCCGGGAGACGAGAACGCTAACATTAATCCCGCTCCGGAAAATACAGGAGTTAATCAGGAGGAAGCAGAGGAGAAGCCGTTAGAACAGAATTCGGCTGATATCCAGAGTCCAGACAATACACAAGCGGCGTTGAACCTCCCTGAGAATAATGTATCAGCAGAGAATCCCGGCGAACTTCCAGAAAATTCATTAGATGATCCAGCGAATACCCCCGTAGAAGACAAGAGTAATGAGTAATGATGATTGTTAATTTATGTTGAATATTTTTCGCCATAAGAATATTGTTTTTTTTCTCCCACTATTTCTGTGGGTTTTAAGTCAGGTTTTTATTTTCCGTCCGCGCCTTTTCTTTATGGCGCTAGCTATCGGCTTCCTTTTAATTGTTTTAACAATTAAGGGTTTATCCGCAGGCAAGAAACAGCAGGACTGGCCGCTCTTTGTTTATTTTCCCGCTCTTCTTTTTTTAAGCTCCTCTCTTTACGCAACCCTGCTATCTAACTTTTTTCTAATTCAAGGATTGGCCTTGATAGTGCCGATGATGATTTTTCATTATTTGAAAAATTTTTATTATTTTTTCCGCTATAGCGATCAGGATAGAACAGAAAAGTTAGACAATCTGACAGTCACTAGTAGCGTGCTCTCAACTTTTTTTCTAGCCGCTTCGATGTACGGATTGCCGACTTTCTTGGGATGGAAGTTCTGGCCACTCTTGGCTGGTTTAGCAATCTTGATTCCACCGTTATTTTTTCAATCTTTTGTACTCAAAAGTCTTAAACTTAAAGTTAATTGGCCATATTTTTTAGTGAGTGCTCTAATATTTTTGGAATTTGCTGGCGTCATTTATCTTTTACCAGCGAGTTTTAATGTTTTAGGTTTAATAGCTGCTATTTTCTTCTATCTATTACTTCTTATCCTGCGCCTAAATCTGCGTGGTTCTTTTTCCGGACGCACTCTTCGTCTCCCTCTTATTTTCAGTTTGATATTTATCATAATTCTTTTACTCACTTCTCGCTGGCTCTAATCAACTTAGCCCGTATCCATAAAGGAGCAGGGGAATAATCGCAAGTTTATATGGAAACACAAAAAAATCGACTTTTACCTGTTATTTTAATTTCGGTCATTTGCGGCTTGGCGGCAGGCATAACTGGTGAAATTGTTACTCGAGTTTATTTCTTGAAAGATTTTTCCGTGCCTTATTTCAATAATGAAATCAATTTGTCTGACTTAGATTATAATCGCGCCAGTCTGATTATTAGGGACGCTAAAAAAGTTGTTGTTAGCCAGGATGTTAAAGTCGATGAGACGATTAGCTCTGTTCGTCCGGCCTTGGTGGGAATTTTTAAGGATCTTGAGCCTACTACTGCCACCGGAACCATCGCCTATTCTGCTTATTATAAGTTAGATGAACCGGAAATCATGGGCTTGGTGGTAACGGCAGACGGTTGGATAGCGGCATCTTTACCTGCTGGACTGGAAAAAGATTTTTCACCCTCAGATTATGTCGCAATTACGAGTGAGCGTAAGATTTATAAGCTGGAACAGATGTCGGATTTTCAGAGTTTACCCGGCAATCTCGTTTTCTTTCGTTTAGTGGGCGCAAATAATTTGCCAGTAAAGAAGATTGCTTCGCGGGCGGAGATATCTTTAGGTCAATCGGTTTTAGCAATTAATGATTTTAATAATGTGCTTTTAACTTCTTTGTCTTCCTTCAAGAAGACACCAGCAGTTTTAAGTAGCGATACCCTTAATGCTCGCTTCATTCTCGCAGGTGGCGTCGAAGATAATTTTAATAATTCATTTGTCTTTAATTTAGCCGGAGATTTAGTGGCGGTTATTGGTCCGGATAAAGAAGTCGTGCCGGCTTTTGCCTACAGTTATTACTGGCAGAGTTTCTTTAAAAAGGGGAATCCTTATCAGCCGCTTTTCGGTGTTAATTATCTTGATTTAAGCGTCACTAAACCTCTAGAAATTGCTTTAGAAAAAGGGGCCTGGCTTAATAGCGCTGACAACGCACCAGCGGTTATTGTTGGTAGTCCAGCGGCCTTAGTCGGCCTACAGGCTGGCGATGTTATTACCTGGATAAATAATAGAGAGATTAATGTCGGTAATGATTTAGCTGATATTATCTCGACCTTTAAACCGGGAGACACTATTAATGTGACTTATTGGCGCGCCGGAGAAGATAAGACGGTGAGCGTTAAATTGGGAGAAAGAAAATAAGCTGAAAATTATGAAAATAAATTCTCTTAAGAATCTACGCCAGTTAGCCGGTAAGAAAATTTTTTTGCGTTTGGATTTTAACGTGCCTATTAAGGACGGGAAAATAAAAGACGATTATAAAATTGTAGCTGGATTAGAAACCATAAAATTTTTAACAGCTAAGAAGGCATGTCTAATTATTGCTACGCATTTAGGTGATCCAGGTGGAAAGTTTGACAAGACCTTGTCTACTGCGCCTTTGGCGGTAAGATTAAGAAAGCTATCCGGTTTAAAAGTTAAGTTAGCGGGTGATGTCTGTGGAGAAAAAACGAAGCAAATGGCACAAAAATTGTTGCCAGGGGAAATTTTATTTTTAGAAAATTTGCGTTTTGAAGCCGGGGAATTAGCTGACGATATCAAATTTGCTCAGCAGCTGGCAAAGATGTCAGACGTATATGTTAATGATGCTTTTGCTGTTTCTCATCGTGCCCAAGCTTCGGTGTCGGCTATTAAAAAATATCTACCAGCTTACGCCGGTTTACTTTTAGAAAAAGAAGTTAGAGCTATAGAAAGAGCGATGAAGCCAAAAAAGCCCTTGGTAACTGTGATGGGCGGAGCTAAGATAAGCACGAAAGCGCCTTTAATCAATAGCCTTTATCCGGTCTCTAGTAAAATTTTACTTGGAGGCGGCCTGGCAAATAGTTTTTGGAAGTTTCAAGAACAAGAAATTGGTCGTTCTTTATATGATAAGGACAGTGCCGGGGAAATTAAGAAGATTTTACGTGGTCGCTTAAAAGATAAAAAAATAGTACTACCTATTGATGTGGTAGTTAAGACTAAATCTGGTAAAGCTCAGGCGAAAAAATTAATAGAGATTAAAAAGACAGATACGATTTTTGATATTGGGCCGGAAACAATTTCTCTTTTTGCGCAGCATATTAAATCCGCGCAAACGCTAATCTGGAACGGACCGTTAGGAAAATTTGAGGAGCAATCTTTTAAAAATGGAACGCTATCAGTCGCTCGACTAATTGCTTCTCGCGCTGGTGGGCGTGCTTACGGCTTAGCTGGCGGTGGCGAAACCGTTGAGGCTTTGAAATTGAGTGGCATGATTGAATATATGGATTGGGTGTCTACAGCGGGCGGTGCCATGCTTGCTTACTTAGGAAAAGAAAAAATGCCAGGACTAAAGAAAATAGTTTCATAACTAAAAGTTTAAAAATATGGCGAAAAAAAATATCAGCATCAAGCAGTTAAGTGCTCGAGAAATTCTAGACTCGCGCGGTTATCCAACGATTGAAGCGCGTATAGTTTTATCTGATGGCACGGAAGCAAAAGCAAGT
Source organism: uncultured Gammaproteobacteria bacterium (assembly GCA_964350915.1). Lineage (GTDB taxonomy): Bacteria > Patescibacteriota > Patescibacteriia > Patescibacteriales > UBA12465 > UBA12465. Next base: position 79,978 of record CAYGLM010000001.1, read on the forward strand.
GTCCCCAGTGGATTATCAGTTGGTTCGTACGAAGCTTGCGAGTTGCGTGACGGCGATCATAAGCGTTATCAAGGAAGAGGAGTCTTGCGAGCCGTTGGTAAGATTAATGATATTATTACCCCAGCTCTAATTGGTCAGGATGTTAGTAAACAGAAAGAAATTGATGGTATTCTTATTTCACTTGATGGCACGGAAAACAAATCTAATTTAGGAGGAAATTCTTTGTTGGCCGTTTCTTTGGTCTGCGCTCGAGCAGCTGCTTACAGTCAGAAAAAAGAATTGTTTGTTTATTTGCAGGAAACTTTTTCTTTTTCCGAACCAAAAATTCCGGTACCTCTTTTTAATATTTTTAACGGCGGTAAGCATGCTGATACTAATTTAGACTTTCAAGAATTTTTAGTAATGCCAAAAAAGAGCGATGCTAAGGAAATGATTAGGATGGGGGCGGAAATATTCCATGCTTTAGGCAATGAATTAAAAGAGGCTGGCTATGATACCGATGTTGGTGCCGAAGGAGGATATGCGCCCGACTTAGAATCTAGCATCGAGGCGATAGAGTTGATTATGGCAGGGGCTCTTCGTGCTGGTTATGATCCAGGTAAGGACTTTAAGCTTGGTATTGATGTTGGTTCTTCGGTTTTATTCGACGAGAAATCAGGTCGCTACGTTTTTCCATTAGATGGAGCTTACTTCACGGCTGATAATTTGATTGGGCTGTATGAATCTTGGTTACGTCAGTACCCGATTGCTTATATAGAAGACGGCTTAGCCGAAGATGATTGGGAAAATTGGCGCGGACTAACCACTGACCTCGGCCAGCACCTATTAATAGCTGGCGATGACTTGTTTGCGACTAATACTAGCCGTTTGCGCCGAGCTTTACAGGAAAAAGCAGCTAATTCTATCATTATTAAGCCTAATCAGGCTGGGACCTTGACGGAAACTGTGGATTGTATAAAATTAGCCGATAAGTATGATTATCAGATTATCGTGTCTCATCGTAGCGGTGAAACTAATGATGACTTTATTGTTGATTTAGCCGTTGCTTCTGGCGCTAACTATCTGAAAGCCGGCTCGCTGGCCAGAGGAGAGAGATTGGCAAAATATAATCGTTTACTGGAAATTGCAGATATTTTAAAAAAATAATGGAAAATATTTTAGCAGACAACCAAGACGAGCCCGACCGTCCCAAACCGGTATTTTTGTTAATTCTAGATGGTTGGGGTATAGCAGGGAAAAGCGAAGTTAATGCTATCAGTTTAGCCAAAACACCTAATTTAATTAGATTAGTTAAGGAATATCCAGCCGTATCCTTAGTTGCTGGAAATGGTAGTGTTAATGCGAGATATTTGAGTATTGGTTCTGGTCAAGAAATTAAAGAAGAAAATGAATTAGTAGAAAATGATATTTCTGCTTTAGTGGCTGCTGCTGGTTTGCGCCAACTAAAGATTTTCGATAGCGAACGCATGGCGGCTCTTACTTATTTTTTCAACGGTCGTCGCGAAGAAAGACTTGTGGGAGCGGATTGGTTGACGATTTCTTCAACCGATGATCAAGGATCATTTAGAATTGACTTGTTGCTAGAAAGAGCGATGAAAGAAAGTCTGAAGGCGGTTAAAGGTGGCCAGTATGATTTAATCGTAGCCGCCTGTCCGGTTTTAGACATTATTGCCTCAACGGGAAACTTTACCGAAACAGTTGCTCTAGTAGAAAAAATTGATAAGCAAGTACGCCGTTTGACAGCCGAAGTGATGGAGCGCGGCGGTGTTATGGTTATTACTTCAGCTCACGGCAATGCCGAGAGAATGAAAAACCTATCGTCGGATTTGCTGGACAAGGAAATGACTGTAAATCCAGTGCCGCTGATAATTGCTAGTCAGACATTTAAGGGCAGGACAATTGGTTTTAATGATGCTCCTGATGGCGATCTTAGTTTACTCAAACCAGCAGGCAGCTTAGCCGATATCACCCCTACCATCGCTGGCCTACTGGGGCTGGATAAGACAGAGAGCATGACTGGCGAAGATTTAATTTTAGGAGATTAATACTGACTGGCATTCAAACCTTCTCGTCACATTCAAAAAATTTAACGTTATTAATATAAAAACTTTAGATATTTGTAAATTAACAACTTAAAACTGATAAGATGAAAAAGAGAATTGAACTCAGTGAAAGAGAAAAAGAGATTTTTTTTCTTTTGCGCAGCTATTTCGGTTTCAGCAAAGAAGTCCAAGCTCCTACGGAGGAAGACGTAGAAGATGTTCTCTGGACCGCTTGGGATGCATCTAAAGAAGAATTACATGATTTGGGAATACCCAAGTTTAAGATTGGCCAAATGTTTTCCAAGCTACTTGGTCTAAAGGGGATGACTCGTGATTTGTTTTTACCGAACACGAAAGAAATCGATTTTTGGTATGTTCCTTTAAGCATTTAATGCGCATAATTAATTTTTTGCGGAGTAAACTTAAATAAAGACCCTGAATCTATAATGATTCAGGGCCTTTTTATTTGTAGATTTTTGTTTGGTTTTTTAAGCGAAAATCATCCAGGCGATTACGCTAGTCAAACTGCCGATGATAGCGCCCACTATTACTTGAATTGGCGTGTGGCCAATTTTTTCCAACTGCTTTGGGTAATGATTGTCCAAGAAATCATCTTCGTCCAAATCTTTAACTAGAACATTAATTGTTTTGCCATGCTGACCTAGATAATTGCGTAGGCCAATAGCATCAACAATAACAATAGTTGCGAAAACGAAGGCAACGGCAAAAAAACTAGAATCAAGTCCGTGTTGCAGGGCAACTATTGTCGTTAAGGCGACGACGACGGAAGTGTGTCCAGAAGGCATGTCAGAATAAGCAAAGACATCGCGCCAGGAGATGGGGCGTCGTAAAGAGCGTATAATAACTTTGAGTCCTTGAGCGATCGTAAAAGCAGCGATAGGGGAAATTATGGTTAAGTATTGAGTGATTAGGGCATTCATATTATTAAATATCAAGGTTAGTTACTTTCTTGGCGTGTGTCTGGATGAAGTGTTTGCGGGGTGCGACGTTATCTCCCATTAACATATCAAAAATCTGGTCGGCGCGAGCAGCGTCTTCGATTGTGACTTGCTTAACTATTCTAGTAGCTGGGTTCATGGTCGTTTCCCAAAGTTGCTCCGGGTTCATTTCTCCCAAACCTTTGTAGCGCTGAATGTTTATCTTAGTGGCTTTTTTAGTTTCGGCGGCTACTTGTTTAATCTCTAGTTCAGCCGGAGTTTCTAGTCCTAACTCTTCGCCATCGTCGTCCTCTGATCCGACTTCGATCACCTCTTCAGTATTGCCGCCGAATTCAGTAATTATCTGCTCTTTTTCTTCATCGCTATAAGCGTATTTTATTGTTGTGCCTTTTTTAAGTTGGTATAAAGGTGGTTGGGCGATATAAACGTGGCCGTTCATGATGAGTTGGTTGAAGTGACGGAAAAATAAAGTTAACAGCAGGGTACGGATATGAGCACCGTCAACGTCAGCATCAGTCATTATGATGATGCGGTGGTATCTGAGCTTGCTGGTATCAAATTGTTCATCAATATTTGTACCTAAGGCGATAACAAGGTTCTTGATTTCATTATTAGCTAACATCTTATCAAGACGTGCTCTTTCCACATTTAAAATTTTACCGCGCAGTGGTAAAATTGCCTGGAACTTACGATTTCGTCCTTGTTTAGCGCTGCCGCCAGCTGAATCTCCCTCAACAATATAGATTTCGCATTCTTCTGGATGACGACTAGAACAGTCGGCCAGCTTACCGGGCAAGGTCATGCCTTCAAGTGCTCCTTTACGTAAAATAGTGGCGCGAGCGGAGCGAGCTGCTAGGCGAGCTTGAGAAGATAAAATACATTTTCCGATAATTGAATCAGCTTCTTTTGGATGTTCTTCTAAGAAAGTATTAAAAGCCTCGCCGAAAGTTGATTCAACATAGCCCTTAATCTCGGCGTTTCCAAGTTTACCTTTAGTCTGTCCTTCAAATTGTGGATTAGCTAGCTTGACGCTGATAATTGCGGTTAGGCCTTCGCGCACGTCTTCACCCGTGAGATTTTCCTGTTTTTCCTTGAGTAGGTTTTTGCCGCGAGCGTAGTTGTTTAAAGTTCTAGTTAAAGCAGTTTTGAAACCGACTAAATGAGTACCGCCTTCAGGGTTGTGGATATTGTTGGCGAAGGTTAAGACAGTTTCATTATATTCGTCGTTATATTGCAAAGCAACTTCAATGCGCGCATCAGACACCTCTTTATCAACATAAAAAACAGTGTCGTTCTTAACGTCCTTGTTGCGGTGTAAGGATTTAATATATGATTTAATTCCGCCTTCAAAATGGAATTTATATTTTTTTTCTCGGTGCCCGTCACGCTGATCCATGACGTTGAGAGTGATTCCCTTGGTCAGATAGGACTGCTGGCGCAAACGATCTAAAATTTTACCCCAATTAAATTCCAATTCAGTAAAAATAGTCGCGTCCGGCTTGAAAGTAATTATGGTTCCATTTTTTTTAGTTGTTCCCACTGCCTTAGCAGCTTTAACTGGTATGCCGATTTTAAATTCTTGTTCCCAGACTTTGCCGTCGCGATGGATTTCTGCGTGCAAGTATTCGCTTAAAGCATTAACAACAGAAACGCCGACGCCGTGTAGGCCGCCAGAAACTTTGTAGCCACCGTCGCCAAATTTTCCTCCAGCATGTAGTTTGGTTAAAACGGTTTCCAAGGCTGAGACGCCAGTTACTTTATGCTTTTCTACAGGAATACCGCGACCGTTGTCTTCGACTCTAACCATGCCGTCCTTAAGCAGGGTAACAGAAATATCCGTGGCGTAACCAGCCATGGCTTCATCAATAGAGTTGTCGACCACTTCCCAAATTAAGTGGTGCAGGCCGGCAGCGGAAGTTGAGCCGATATACATTCCCGGTCTTTTTCTAACTGGGTCTAGGCCTTCTAAGACGGTAATTTGATCAGCGCCGTAACTGTTATTCTTCTTTTCTTGTTTGCTCATAAAAAACAAAAGTTCCCGATTATCAGGGTCTTTTTTGATTATTTTAGACCAATATTTTCAGGATTAGGTTATTAGTTATCTGCTACTATTTTAGCAAAAAAAAAGCAGTTTGGCAACCTTTTAGAGGTGTTAAAAATAGGTTTAATTGTGCCTGTTTTGGGTGGTTTTGCGGTACGTTTAAAAGAGGACTTTTTTTTCTATAATAATAATGTTATCATCTATTTATATGGCAAAAATACTAGTAACTGGCGGAGCCGGTTTTATTGGCTCGACGCTAGTTGATAAGCTGGTTGCTCTTGGCCACGAGACGGTTGTTTTAGATAATTTAGTGTCTGGCCGGAAGAGTTATCTTAACCCGCAAGCCAAATTTTATCAGGCTGATATCCGCGACGAAAAAGTGGCGGAAATTTTCGTGCAGGAAAAATTCGACTACGTTTATCATTTAGCTGCCCAGATTGATGTGCGCGTTTCTGTTTCTGATCCGCGCTTAGATAACGAAATTAATGTTTTGGGAGCTTTGAATATTTTGGAAAATTGTCGTCAAAACGATGTTAAGAAAATAATTTTTGCTTCTACTGGCGGCGCAATCTATGGTGATGCCGAAGAAATCCCGACAACTGAATATGCTCCGGCTTATCCGGTTTCCCCTTATGGTATTCACAAGCTTACTTTTGAAAAATATTTAAATTATTATTATCAGGTATACGACCTTAATT
>CAYGLM010000002.1:0-8068 GCA_964350915.1 uncultured Gammaproteobacteria bacterium
AGAATATCTTTATAAAAAATTTTTTTGTATCATCAGTTCACAGAAAAAATTTTTCAAGAAAGGAGGTGATATTATGAAAAAGAAAGCTGTCAAAAAAGTCGCCGCTAAAAAGCCGGTGAAGAAAGCTGTCAAAAAAGCCGCTCCTAAGAAGGTGGTTAAGAAAGCTGTCAAGAAAGCTGCTCCTAAGAAAGTAGCTAAGAAACCGGCTAAGAGAAAGGCTGCGAAGAAAAAATAATTTTTAAAGTTTATTAGAAATAATAGATTTTATTGATTTGAAAATTATACAGAAGCCGTCCTGTTAAATCAGGGCGGTTTTTGTTTTATTTGTAGATAATTTAGAGTTTAGAGCCGGTTTATTGAGTTAGAGTTATAATGTAAAAAATATGATGTAGAAATATGTTAGTAAAAGATAGGAATGGCCTGATAGATGATAAGTTAAATAAAAACAAGACTTCGCGGCGTCAGCGATTTATTCGCTTCATTATAATTGTAAGCTTGGTCGTTTTGGTTTTGTTGGCTATTTTTTGGCAGCAACAAATTCTCCGGCACACATCAAAATTAGAAGTTGTTTTTTTGGAAGTGGGCCAGGGCGACGCAACCCTGCTGAAGTTACCAGATAAAAGTCGTGTCTTAGTAGATGGTGGACCAGATAATGTGATTTTGCATCGCTTGGGTGAGGAGTTGTTTTTTTATGAGCGCCGCTTAGATTTTTTAGTAGTAAGTCATTTTCATGATGATCATATCGCGGGGTTCATCGAAATAATGCGTCGCTATCGCGTGGGGGCGCTAGTTTACGCTGCTGGCTTGGAAGCTGGAGTATTGGGCGAGATATTGTTAGAAGAGGCCAAGCGCTTAGATGTTGATACTATTATAATAGAAGGCGAAGGAAAAATTTCTTTTTCAGCATCTTTTATTTCTGAAGAATGTATCTTACAGTTTTTTAATCCACTTGCTTTAGGAGTAAAGCCAGATAGTAATAATTCCTTACTCACAAAACTAAATTGCGCCAGCCTTAAATTTTTGTTTGCTGGTGATAATGAAGAAAAAACAGAGGCGATGCTTTTGTCTTCTGATTTTGATTTGCGTGCCGATATTTTCAAAGCTTCCCATCACGGCTCTAAAACTTCCAATCGTCAAGATTTTCTTGGGGCGATTAACCCGAAAATTATGGTTATTCCAGTAGGGGAAAATAATAAATTTAATCATCCCTCACAAGAAACTTTGTTGATAGCAGAAAATTTAGACATAGAAATTAGGCGCACGGACAAGGAAGGAACAATAAGGTTTCGGATTAATTTAGCTAATATTAAATAGGTATTGACAGAATTATTTTTATATGATACAATTTAGGGTCAAAATAATTAATTTTGGCTAAGCCTGGCGTTTACGATGCCGGCTTAAAATTGTTATTTAAAAATATATTAACCAAAAAATAGAGAAAATGAAAAAAATTGGATTTATTTTGTTATTGGGAATTCTTTTCCCAGTGTGCTTGTGGGCACAAAAACAAACCGTACGGGTAGCCAATGCTACTAGTAGCCTCATTGTCGTTGAAGGTAACAGTATTCCGGGGCGTCAATGGCAAGATTTAAGCATCCCAGTCTCCGATGGATTAGCAACTTTAAACGTTGCTTACTATGAAGGTCTGGAACGAAAAGGACCGATAGAGCTACAGCGTTATTTAGAAAATGGGCGAGTTGTCATTAGAGACTTTGCCCCTGTTTCTGAGATGCGCGCTCCCCGTCGTCGTGCCGATATGGATGCTCCGGCCGCTGCTACTATGCCGGAAACTTTACAGCAGCCACTTCAAAGCTTGCATGCCGGTGCTGACTGGTGGGGGACAGTTACTGTCCATCCTCAGAACAAGTTAGAGGGTCAAAGTATTTTTGTGCCAGTTCCACCTTTTCGTGGACTTGCCTTGAAACCAGGGCAAACCTCAGAAAAAAGCATAACTCTTAGAACAGGAGAAATCCTGTTTCCCGTTTTTCTGGCAGCAGAAAACGAGGAAGACTCAAAAACTGGAATTCAGTTCTCCTGGGCCTTGGTTCAAAAAATTGTTACCGAGAACCAAGAAACTTTTGAGTTCCTGCCCACAGATATTATGATGGCTAATAACGGTAAAATCGTTAGAAAGTCACTTATATCTAGACTTCCATTCGACTTCATAATAGCCGAAGGGAAATCGAGGGGCACAGTGATTCCGGCTAATTACCCGGTTCGGTTGGAACTTTATTTAGGATGGAACATCATACCTATCCAATATAAAGATAATACAGGCCTACCAACGCAGGCCATTCTGATTCTTCTAGTCAACGACTTGAGAAAGCCGCTGACTGCTCGCGGAAGGGGATCCGCCGACCAGGTCTCGGTCAATAGAGATAATATTGTCATAACAAACTATTCTCGATGATTGTTCGTGCGGGGTAGAACGATTATCAAATCTGAAAGGAGCAGCTTATTTTAGCGGCTCCTTTTTTTCTTACCCATTTATATGATTATTAGCCGATATTTGTTGATAAATTTAAGTTTTTGTCGGTTGACCAGCGTCTTTTTCTTTGCTATAATTATCTTAGGGTGAATTAGCCCATTTTTATTGTTATACCTATATGATTATCACTTGGCAGGGGCATTCTTGTTTTAAAATTCAAGATAAAATTGGTCCCGAAGGCGTGACTGTTGTGACCGATCCTTTCAGTAAGGATATCGGTTTGAAGGTTCCTAATTTTGAAGCCGATATCGTTACCGTTTCTCATAACCACGAAGATCATAATAATATTGGCGCCTTGCGTGGCAATCCTTTTGTGATTGATTGCGCTGGTGAATATGATTTTAAGGGAGTTTTGGTAGAAGGAATTGATTCTTATCATGATGAGAAGCAAGGAGCGGAAAGAGGTAAGAATATAATTTTTCGCTTAGAGGTAGAGGATATTTCCATAGTTCATTTGGGCGATTTGGGCGCGCCTTTAGATAATTCGCAGCTAGAAAAGTTGGCAGGAACAGATATTTTACTAATTCCAGTGGGCGGGAAATATACGCTTGATGCTAAAGGTGCGGTTGAAGTTATTTCTCAACTTGAACCACGCATTATTATCCCGATGCATTATAAAATTGAAGGCTTGAAAATAGATATTGATCCGATTGAAAAATTCGTTAAAGAATTAGGGATAGAGCCTACTTATGAGGAAAAGTTAAAAATTTCTAAAAAAGATCTTCCTCAGGAAGAAATGGAGTTAGTAATATTAAGTATTTAAAAAGAAAATAAAGAAAAATTATGACCAGTCCAAAAAAAGAAAGAACCCTAGTAATCCTAAAGCCAGACGCTGCTCAGCGCGGGATGATTGGAGAAATTATCAAAAGAATAGAGAGGACCGGTTTAAAATTAATCGGTCTTAAATTAACAATGGCAACAGAAGAGCAGTGCTGGACGCACTATAATAAAGATGAAGCTTGGTTTTTGAGTAAGGGGGAAAAAGTGGTGGAGAATCGTAAAGCAGCTGGCTTGCCCATTGAAAAAGAGGCAATCGAATACGGCCGTGATATTATCGGCGCCTTGGTAAAGTTTATGACTTGTGGTCCAGTGGTCCCTATGGTTTGGGAAGGAAACCAGTCCGTGGGCATTGTGAAAAAATTAGTGGGATCAACTGAGCCCCTTTCTTCCGATGGCGGCACGATTCGTGGTGATTATACAATCGACTCTTTTGAATTAGCTAATTTCGACAGTCGAGCAGTGAGAAATTTAGTTCATTGTTCTGATGAAACTGAAGAAGCGGAGAGAGAAATAAAAATTTGGTTTCAAGAAGAGGAGCTTCTCAAATATCGTTTAGTTATGGAGCAGATTTTATACGATGTAAATTTAGACGGTATTAAGGAATAAGATGGAAAGTTAGTGAATATGCCTCAAGATAAAAATAAACAAGAAATACCAATACAAGGTTTTGACAAGTGGATTCAGGAAAATAAAGAGTTGGTTATGCGCTTGCTAGTCGGGGTAATTGCCCTAGCGATAGTTTTTTTGTGGCTAGCTAATTTAAAAAATGTCTGGCGTCCTATGCGAGAAACGGCTGATAATGAAAGCTGGCAAGAGATAAAGGCGATTATTAATGAGCCTCCGAGTGAAAAGTTTCAACTACCTTCACTTCCTTCACTAGAAGAAAATCAGAATGGTGATAATCAAAATATCGATGATGAGGAACAGGGGGATGGTGCCTTGGTTGAAGAAGCGAACGCAGAGCAGCGTCAACTACAAGAAGAAACAGACGCTCTTTTAGAAGAATTGCTAGAAGAAGCCAATAGAAGAGCGATTCAATCAAGAACAGGTGTTGTCTGCCCAGAATGGGTAAACTGCATGCCAAATTTTGACGGCCAAGTGCGCCCTTGCCAGATACCGCCCGGGTGCGAAGGTATAACACAGGTTACTTATTAACGTAGAGAATATTAATCGTAGAGAATACACAGTTTACTAGATTTATCATATGCCAAAAAAAGATCAAGAAAAAAAACAGCCGGAAGAAAATAAAGAAATACAGCCAGCAGTCGATAACACTGGGAACTCTTCTTCTCGCCGCCAAACCGAATATGGTTTAGTGGAGGATCAGCCAATAGTTGAAGAGATGAGCAAGTCTTATCTGGATTATGCCATGAGTGTTATTGTTTCTCGTGCCTTACCTGATGTTCGCGATGGTTTGAAACCGGTTCATCGGCGCATTTTATATGCGATGTGGAGTATCGGCTTAAGATCAGCGGCTAAATTCCGTAAATCTGCGACTGTGGTGGGAGAAGTTTTAGGTAAATATCATCCTCATGGCGACTCAGCGGTTTATGATTCTATGGTCAGAATGGCTCAAGATTTTGCCATGCGCTATCCACTAGTTAGAGGACAAGGAAATTTCGGTTCTATGGACGGTGATAACGCCGCCGCTATGCGTTATACTGAAGCCAAATTATCAGCGATTTCCGAAGAAATGTTGTTTGATATCGAAAAGAATACGGTTGATTTTATTCCCAACTTCGACGGCAGTCATAAAGAGCCACGTGTTTTACCAGCCAAACTGCCTAATCTTCTGCTTAACGGCACCATGGGAATTGCTGTTGGCATGGCAACTAATATTCCGCCTCATAATCTAACAGAATTAGCTGGCGCTATTGAACATTTAGCAGAAAATCCGGAAGCCAGCATCGAGGACTTAATGCAGTTTGTCAAAGGTCCAGATTTTCCTACAGGTGGCATAATTTATAATAAGAAAGATATTTTAACCGCTTATGCTACCGGCAAGGGCGGCGTTGTTTTGCGCGGCCGTGCAGAAATAGTTGAACAGAAAGGCGGCGGCTTCAATATTATAGTTTCTGAAATTCCTTATCAGGTTAATAAAGCCGATTTGGTAGAAAAAATTGCTGATTTAGTGAAAGATAAGAAAATAGAAGGCATTAAAGGTTTGCGCGATGAATCTGATAAAGACGGTGTTCGCATTGTGGTTGAGCTTAAGAAGGATTCTTATCCGAAGAAAATTCTTAATTCTTTATATAAGCATACTTCTTTACAAACCACTTTCCATTTTAACATGTTGGCTCTAGTGGATGGCATTCAGCCGAAAGTGTTGACCTTGAAGATGATTCTGGAAGAATATATCAAACATCGCGAAGAAATAGTTAGACGTCGAACCCAATTTGATTTAGATAAGGCTAAAGACAGAGCGCATATATTAGAAGGACTGATGATTGCTTTGAAGAATATTGATGAGGTGATAAAAACAATCAAGGCCTCAAAAGACAAAGAGGTTGCCAAGGTTAGCTTGATTAAAAAGTTTAAGCTTTCAGAAAGGCAGGCTGTCGCTATTTTAGAAATGCGTCTGCAGAATTTGGCGAACTTAGAGAGACTTAGAATTGAGGATGAATTAAAAGAGAAGATGAAATTGATTAAGGAGCTGGAAAGCATCCTGAAGTCAGTTGCCAGAATTAGACAGATAGTTAAAGATGAGCTTAAGACTCTCGCAGAAAAGTATGGTGACGAACGCAAGACCTCAGTAGTTGCTGGTGCAGTTGGAGAGTTTAGTATGGAAGATTTAGTTCCTAATGAGGAAACCGTTGTGATGATGACTAGAGATGGTTATATTAAGCGTTTAGAACCCGATACTTTCAAGGTGCAGGCCCGCGGTGGTAAGGGCGTCATGGGACTGACGACCAAAGAAGAAGATACCGTTCAATTCATGTTTACCAGCTTGACGCATAATGATATTCTTTTTTTCACAACCAAAGGAAGAGCTTTCCAATTAAAAGTATATGAAATACCGCAGGCTTCTCGTATTGCCAAGGGAACTCCAGTTGTTAACTTCCTTCAGCTCATTGGCGGCGAACAAGTTGCTTCAATTTTGCCTTTAGACAAGGCAGTTTTCAGTAAGTATTTATTTTTTGCAACAGAAAAAGGTTTGGTAAAAAAAGTAGAGCTGGAAGCTTTCAAGAATGTTAGACGCAGTGGTTTAATTGCTATTAAAATTAAAGATGACGATCGCTTGATTTGGGTCAAGCCGACTTCTGGTAGTGACCATATTCAATTAGCAACTTCCGAGGGGCAGTCAATTCGTTTCCAGGAAACGGATGTTCGCGATATGGGACGTGGCGCAGCCGGTGTCATTGGTATTAGACTACATAAAAATGATTCAGTAATTGGCATGGGCGTCGCTAAGACCGATAAAGAAAGAAAGCGTCGCTATCAAATTTTAACTATTATGGCCCATGGCTTCGGTAAGCGCACCGATTTTAGCGCTTACAAGATTCAAGGGCGAGGAGGAAGCGGCATTAAAACGGCGAAGGTGACTGATAAGACCGGTAATATTACTAACGCCTTTTTAGTGAATGCGGACAATATGGATAATAAAGATTTGATTATAATTTCCGAAAAAGGTCAGGTAATTAGAACGCCTTTCAAATCGGTTAGCGTTTTAGGTCGCGACACTCAAGGCGTACGCATTATGCGCTTTAAGGAGGGTAAAGACAGGGTAGCGGGAGTTACTTGGGTCTAGTTGACTGAGAAATTAACTATTAAAAAGATGAGAAAATATTGGCAAGAGTTTCGCCAGTTTGCTGTTAAGGGAAATGTGATTGATTTAGCGGTCGCCGTTATTATTGGTGCCGCTTTTGGTAAAATCGTTTCTTCTTTAGTGGCTGATGTGGTCATGCCTATTATCGGAGTTATTATCGGTGGTCTAGATTTTACCAGCTGGCAGTGGGTTTTGAAGCCAGAAATTTTGGATGCCGAGGGCGTTGTTTTGAAAGCGGCCGTCATTATGAAAATTGGTAATTTTATTCAAAATATCTTCGACTTTTTAGTGATTGCCCTTTCTATTTTCTTAATGGTTAAGGTGTTAACTAGGCTGAAGAAAAAAATAGTTAAAGAAGAGGAGGCAGAGGAAAAAAAGAAGGAAGATCCTAAGCCCACTGAAGACCAGAAATTATTAACTGAGATACGTGATATTTTAAAGTCGCGTCAGTAATAATTAAGTTGTGGATAGCGCCATTAAATTATGGACAACACAATATTAACAATATTTTTATTAATTATTGCCGCTGGTTTGGGCGCGGTAATTTTTTTGTTGCTTAGACGAGGCTCTGGTTCTGGTGCTAGTGATGAGAAACAGGCAGTATTTATGGAAAGATTAACTCAGCTAGCGCAGCAAAATACTGAACTTAGGCAAGAGTTAGACCGTAAGCTTTCTGAAACCCACCGCGCTAATCAAGAACAATTTGGCCAGACTACGCGAATAGTCCAGAATATTACCAGTCAATCGGCGCGCTTAATCGCAGACGTCACGGAGAAACTTACTAAGCTTGATGAAACGAATAAGCAGGTAGTTAATTTTTCTGCTCAGCTGCAGAGCCTCCAAGATATTTTAAAGAATCCTAAACAGAGAGGAGTTTTGGGCGAGTATTTTTTAGAAGAAACACTAAGAAATGTTCTGCCGCCTAATTCTTATCAGTTGCAATATAATCTAGGTAAAAGTGAGAAGACCGGTAAAGATTTAATTGTTGATGCGGCTGTTTTTGTTAAAGATAAGATTATTCCAGTTGATGCTAA
>CAYGLM010000002.1:8168-14163 GCA_964350915.1 uncultured Gammaproteobacteria bacterium
GAATACGCTTTTCGAGATAAGAAGGTGATTATTGTCTCACCGACTTCTTTTTTGGCCTATCTTCAGACAGTGCTCCAGGGATTAAAGGCGATGCAGATTGAGGAAAAAGCCATGGAAATTAAGTTGAATATTGAAAAACTCGGTAAACATATTTTAAGCTACGATGATTTTATGAAGAAGCTCGGCGGCAGCATGTCCACCGCAGTCAATCATTATAATAACGCTTACGTTGAGTTCAAGAAAATCGATAAAGATATTACTAAGATTACTGGTATTGATGGAGAAGTGGAAACAATGAAAATAGATCGTCCTAAAGATTAAGCTTTATTTTAAGAATGCAGCTTAGCACGATAAAACAAGGAAAAAGTTTAGAACTGGCCATCCTGGAACAGATAGTTTTCTTAGACTTGTTTGATTACCCACTCACTGCTTATGAGGTCTTTTCCAAGATGGGCAAAGGCGTGTCCCTAGAAGTAGTTTGGATCTGCCTGGAAAAATTGGTTGAAATGGAAATAATAGCAGAAGCCGATGGCTTCTATTTTTTAAAAGGGCGACGAGATATTATTGAAGTAAGAAACAGGCGCTATAATTATTCTTGTTCCAAGTTAAAGATTGCTCGTCGCTTCAGTTTTCTTTTTTCTTGGTTCCCCGGAGTAAAGGCGGTAGCAGCTGTCAATTTTATTGGTGGACACAACTTGCGCCAGGGGAGTGATATCGATTTTTTTATTATCACAGCGACGCGCCGTATTTGGCTGAGTCGTCTTTTTTGTGCTGGCGCAGCTAAGCTACTGAATCGTCGACCAACTAGACTTAGAAAAAAAGACAAGATTTGTCTTAGTTTCTATGTTGCGGATAGCAGTTTAGACCTGTCTAATCTGGCACTCGCTGGACAAGCAGACCCCTATTTTTATCATTGGCTTCAGGGAGTATTACCTCTTTCGGGCAATAAAACTATTTGGAAAAAATTTCAAGAAGCTAATCGTTTGGGAAACGTTTATGAAGATACGAGTTACTATGCAGATACAGATTACAGTCAGACTAATAGCGCAATTCAACCTATCGGGAGGAAGCTAGTTGATTTTTTGGAAAAAGCAGCAAAAATGTTACAATTAAAAATAATGGCGCCTGATTTAAAGGCTGCCATGAATAAATCTGATGGCGTGGTTGTTTCTGATGAAGTTCTTAAACTTTATTTGTCCGACCGTCGCCTTGAATTTGCTGATAAATTTAATAATAAGCTCAATGAAGTTACTTCGCCGCTTAACTGAAATTTTTCTACTGGCTTTTGTTTTTCTGCTGCCCTGGCAGACAAAGCTCATATTGCGGGCGTCTGCCAGTAATTTTACTGAAATTAGTCTTTACGCCAGCCATTTAGCCCTGATACTCGCTTTAATTAGTTTTTTTTCTTACCAACTAACTAAGAAGGGGGGATTAAAAGATAGGCCCTTGGCAGTTTGGTATTTTTTAGGGGGACTAGAAATTTTTATTTTAGTTTCTTTTTTCTTTGCTCCAGACAAGCTTTTAGCTGCTTACCATTATTTTTTATTTCTTGGCGGCCTTGGCTTATTTTATCTTTTAAGGGAGGGCATGAAGCGCATCCCTTATGAAGAAAGCTGTCTTAGTCGTACGCGAGCTATTTACGTTTTCTTAATTAGCATGTTCCTGCAGTCATCTTTAGGTATTTATCAGTTTCTTAGTCAAAGTTCTTTTGCCTCCAAGTATTTTGGTTTAGCGGAACACAATCCTCAGATACTGGGAGTGTCGGTAGTAGAAACTCTATCTGGCCGCTGGCTTAGGGCTTATGGCGGCATGGATCATCCTAATATTTTTGGTGGCATTTTGGTCTTTGTTTTACTTTTCTCTGCCTTTGCTCTCGTTAGAAAAAAGATTATTAATTCTCAAATACAAGTTTGGGGAGTATTACTTTTATTCTTTAGCTATTTTTTTGCTCTTGCTGCTCTATTTTTTACTTTTTCCCGGGCTGCTTGGCTAGCTTATTTTATTGGTTTAGGGGTTTTATTAGTTTCTGTAATCCGCAAAGAAGAACGCTGGGTGGCCGGAAGATTAGTGGCCCTTATTTTATTTTCAGTTGTTTTATTTACTACCGCTTTTTTGCCTTATCGCGAGCTAGTCTTAACCCGTTTGAGCGCTGATACTCGCTTAGAAATAATTTCCTTGACCGAACGCCAAGATTATTTAACAGAGGCGGCCGTAATAATTAAAAAAAATCCCCTTTTCGGGGCGGGAACAGGTAATTATATCAGAATAGTTGAGGAAGCACGCGGGGTTGATGATTATCGCAATCAGCCGGTGCATAATACTTTTCTTCTGATGTTTGCTGAAAGTGGTGTTTTTGCTTTTTTGT
Organism: uncultured Gammaproteobacteria bacterium; assembly: GCA_964350915.1. Classification (GTDB taxonomy): domain Bacteria; phylum Patescibacteriota; class Patescibacteriia; order Patescibacteriales; family UBA12465; genus UBA12465. The sequence goes on from CAYGLM010000002.1 coordinate 10,534, forward strand.
TCCTAATTCTCTTTCTGGTTTTTTTATCTAAAGATGATAAGCGACAGACACTATCCTTGCCAGTGATTCTGGCTTTGATTATTATAATGATGTTTGATCACTGGTTATTTTCTTTGCCTTTTGGTATTCTTTTCTTCTTTTTTATTCTTGGTGTAATTTGATTTTTTCTGGTTGCCTTTATTTTTGTTGAAGGTTTTACTCGAGGATAAATTTGATAGTTAGCCTGGAGCCAGGCGAGATCATTTTCTAAATTTAATAAGGCATCTTTAAAATCCGGCGTGTAAGCAGCCGGATTTTCTTGTATTCGTTGTCTTATGAGGCTGATAATGGTCGCGATAGTGCCGAAATAATCATCTTGTTCGACATGAAAACGAACACTTGCCTCATCTTTGACTAGCCAAACCAGTGGTTTGATGAGGTATCTCTCAGGCATGTTTAAAAGTTATTAGATGATACTAATGAATTTCCCTTTGCCGATAATTAAATGATCCAGTAATTCAATGTCTAGGATTTTTCCAGCCGCAACCAGCTTGTCGGTAATTTCCGCGTCTGCTTTAGTGGCTTTAATGACGCCGGAGGGATGATTATGGGCAATGATAATCGCAGCTGCGGAATATTCTAGGGCTGGACGGAAGACTTCTCTGGGCTGAACAATAGCGGCATCAAGCGTGCCAATGGAAATTACCTCGTCATGAATAAGTTGATAGTGAGTGTTTAGGTATAGACCACGAAACTGTTCTTTATTCAGGCTGCCCATATCTTTTAAATATTCGAAAGCTTGCTTCGCAGTCCTAATAGTAATTGAGCCACCCGGTTTTTTTTGATAAAAGCGGCGTCCAAGTTCAAAGCAGGCGACTATCTGACAAGCTTTAGCTAGCGGTAGGCCCAAATCTTTTTGAATTGCTTGAGGATCTTTTTGATAAGCTATTCCTTTTTCGCCGTATTCACGCAAGAGACGCGCTGCCATAGAAAAAACTTCCTCTTTTTTGGTACCAACACCTAGAATAATCGCTAGGAGTTCGGTTGAACTAAGCGAGCCAGTACCATTTTCTAAGAGTTTTTCGCGTGGCTTTTCTTCATCAGGTAAATCCTTAACGCGCGATATTTGATACAGTTTTCCTTGTTTTAAAATTGTATTCTTGTCGCTGATTTTATAGCTCATATAACCGGAAATCATTAAAGTTTTAAATTGATCTTCTCGCTTTAAATTATATCAAAGATGTGCTAAATTTAAAATAAGCTAAATTAAATAAGCGAGATTTTATTATGAATAAATATAAAAAAACAATTTTGTCAAATAAGGTGCCAATAATTTCCGTGCCCGTGCCTGGGGCTCAGACGACGACTGCGTTGATGATTTTTAAGACTGGTTCGCGTCACGAAACTAGGCAAAACAATGGAATTTCTCATTTTCTCGAACATTTATTTTTTAAGGGGACAGAAAGGCGTCCTAATACCTTGGCTATAGCCGGAGAGCTAGATTCCCTGGGTTGTGAATTTAATGCCTTTACCTCCAAGGAATATACTGGTTATTGGGTGAAAGCAACAGAAAGCAAATTGCCCCAAGCGCTTGATATCTTAGGAGACATGATTCTTAATTCAAAATTTGATGTTGAAGAAATAGAGAGGGAGAAAGGTGTTATTATCGAAGAGTTGAATATGTACGAAGACAATCCGATGTTTCACATCGAAGATGTTTTAGAGACTTGTCTATTTGGCGATACGCCGGCCGGCTGGGAGACTATTGGTACTAAAAAGAATATTCAAAGCTTTACTCGCGCCGATTTTTTATCATATTTAAAAACTCAATATGGCTCCAAGAGCGCCAGCCTTGTTTTAGCGGGCGGAGTTAATCAGCAGGGATTAAAGAAGGCCAAGGAAGTAATGGAGAAATTGACAGATAATTCTTGGAAGAAACAAGTTAGACATAGTTATCAGCAAGATAAGCCGCGGGTAAAAATAGTGTTCAAAGATATTGATCAGGTGAATTTGTCTCTAGCGGTTAGAACGTTTCCCCTTAATCACGTTGAAGAGTTTAGGGCTAAGCTGCTGGCAATTATTTTGGGAGGAGCAATGAGCTCTCGTTTATTTATTAACCTGCGTGAACGCCATGGTCTCGCTTATTATGTTAAAACCGAGGCAGAATTTTATTCTGATGCCGGTTATCTTGCTACTCAGGCTGGTGTTCCAACTGATAAGGCGGAAAAAGCGGTGCAGATAATATTATCAGAGTATAGGCGCTTGAAGGAAGAATTGGTGCCAAAAGAAGAATTGGCGCGCGCTAAAGACCTGCTTCAAGGCAGATTATTTTTGCAGATGGAAGCTAGTGATAATTTGGCTAATTGGTATGCCCGTCAGTCAATTTTACGTCCAGAGATTATTACGCCAGCGACTTTTTTGAAAATGATTAAAGCTGTTTCTTCGGAAGATTTGCGTCGTATGGCGCGTAAGATTTTTGTTGACCGAGGGTTGAATCTGGCCTTAATTGGGCGCGCCAAGGAGGATGGTTTTAAGAAAAGCTTGAAATTCTAATTTATTGATTAGCCGATTAGTGTTATGAAAAAATATCGGCCAGCATTAATATTTTTAGCATCCACAGTTGTTTTAGCTGGCGCGATTTTAATTATCAGTTATTTTTTTTCGGCAAATAAAAATAGCAGCGCTACGGATACTGCCTCGGAAGAGCAGCCGAGATTATTTGACGAGTCTGTTGGGAATGAAGACACGCTAGAAAATAATTCAGTAACGCAGGTTTTTTTGGATAATAGCCTCAATCAGTCTCGACCGCTTAACTTATTATTTTTTGGCGACATGATGCTCGACCGTCATGTCGGAGAAAGACTGGAGGGGCGACACATGGGCTATTTGTTAGATGGATTAGCAGGGGAAGAAAAATATTTTTTTACTGGTTTTGATATTATTAGCGCTAATTTAGAAGGAGCGGTTACTGATGGAGGCGCTCACTATGCCCCGGTTAATGCTTATGATTTTGCCTTTTCTCCTGAGCGAATAGCTGAGTTGAAAGATTACGGTTTTAATTATTTCGCTTTAGCGAATAACCATTTTAGCGATCAGGGAGAACGAGGAGTGATTGAAACTAGAAAAAATTTATCGGAATTAGGGTTTTATTTTAGTGGTGCTCCTGACGCGCGCATTGACGAAAATACGCGTCAAGACATAGAAGTTGCTGGTCAAAAAATAGCGATGATTAGTTTGTCGATGGTTTATAATAATTTTGATTTAGAAAATGCTAAATCTTTAATAGAACAGGCAGCAATAGAAACCGATTTAACAATTATTAACATTCACTGGGGTAATGAATATCAACATCAGTTTAATCGCTATCAGCAAAATGTTGGACACGCCTTGGTTGAGGCAGGCGCGGATATGATAATTGGCCATCATCCTCATGTGGTTCAGGGAGTGGAAATATATCAGGGCAAGCCGATTTTTTATTCTTTAGGTAATTTCATTTTTGATCAATATTTTTCTGCAGCGACTCAAGAAAGCCTAGCTCTTAAAATAACAGTCGATTCTGAACAAATAATTATTTCTTTATTACCGTTACGTTCGGAGAGATCAGTTCCTCGTCAGATGTCAGATAAAGAAAAAGAAGTTTTCTTGAAGAGT
>CAYGLM010000002.1:14263-15627 GCA_964350915.1 uncultured Gammaproteobacteria bacterium
CTTATTAGTCGTCTGGCTTATTTAATTTTAGAAAGAAAAATAAAAACCGATGAAGTTTTACTTTTAACTTTCACTGAAAAAGCAGCTGGGGAAATGGAGGAAAGGGCTGACAGAATCCTTCCTTACGGTTATACCGATTTATGGATTAACACTTTTCATGGTTTTTGCGAGCGTATTCTGCGTGATCACGCTCTAGAAATCGGTCTTAGTGCTAGCTTTAAACTTCTTTCTGCTACGGATCAATGGGTTTTAGTAAAGAAAAATTTGAGTCGTTTTCAACTCGATTATTATCGCCCACTTGGTAACCCGACGAAATTTATTGCTGAGATGCTTAAACATTTTTCTCGTCTTAAAGATGAGAATATTAGCTCAGCTGAATATTTAGAATATGCTGGCAGTTTAGCTTTGGGTGTCGATCGCGCGCCAAATGCGGATTTAGCCAGCGACGAAGGAGATAATCTTGAAGCCAGTCGTGTTAAGGAATTAGCAGAAGCTTATCATATTTATAATCAGCTACTTTTAGAGAATGATTTTTTAGATTTCGGTGATTTGATTGTTTATGCAATCAAATTATTTAAGGAGCGTCCGAATATTCTAAAATATTATCGCCAAAAATTCCGTTATCTTATGGTTGACGAGTTTCAAGATACTAATTTAGCTCAGTATGAACTAGTCAAAATTTTAGCCGCACCTAAAAATAATCTTTTGGTAGTTGGTGATGACGATCAGGCTATCTATAAATTCCGTGGCGCCTCTATTTCTAATATCATGCAGTTTAAAGAAGATTATCCGCAAGCAGCGGAAATAATCTTATCAGAAAATTATCGTTCTCGACAGGAGATTTTAGATAGAGCTTATGAATTTATCAAACATAATAATCCTAATCGTCTAGAAGAAAAGTTGAAAATTAATAAACAGCTGTCTGCTAAGGGCCTAGTAGCAGCCACCTCGACAGAGACACCGGTAGTGAGTTTTTTAAACTTCCCTAGTCAGGAAGAAGAGGTTTCTTTCGTTTCGGGGCGTATTCAGGAGATGTATCACACTAAGATGGAGAAGGGAGAGGAGATTAGTTGGTCGGATTTCGCAATTCTAGTGAGAGCTAACGATACCGCAGATATCTACGTGAAGGAACTGAACCGACAAAGCATTCCCAATCAATTTATGTCTTGGCGCGGACTTTATTACAAACCTATTATTTTAGATATTCTTGCTTATTTCCGTCTTCTTGATAATTATCATGAATCGTCTGCTTTGTTTCGAGTTTTGAGCATGGAAGCTTTCAAGGTTTCTCATGCCGACATGGTAACTATTAACAAGACAGCAGCACGAAAAGTCTGGTCACTGTATGAAGCCTTACAGAAGGT
>CAYGLM010000002.1:15727-59708 GCA_964350915.1 uncultured Gammaproteobacteria bacterium
GCTAAAGATTACGGGGGTGCTCGCGAAAAAAAGCCATCGCGTTTTATCGCTGAAATGGGGTTAGAAGTAAATGTTGGTGAAGAAGCGGCGCAGCTTAGTAGGCAGAACGAATTTTTGAAAGATTTTCATCGTCTGAATGAGCAGCGCTCTCTAGGCGCATCTAATCAGACGGATCAGATGGAAGCGACCCAGCTAACACCTGAAGAGATTTATCCCTTGCCAGCAAAATTTTCTTTTTCCCAGCTGGCAGCTTATTCTACCTGCCCCCTGCAGTATAAGTTTGCTTTTATTCTCAAGATTCCCGCGCCTTCAGATAAGGCAGCTTTAATTTTCGGTCGCTCTTTACATAACACTTTATATAATTTCCTATTACCGACTTTAGCTGAAACTAAAAAGATGCAAGCTAGTCTGTTCCCGGAAAATAAGCAATCAAAAAAACCGCAACTGACGGAAAAAAAGTTGCTCGAAATGTATCAGGAGTTTTGGCAGCCTGACGGTTATGCGAGCAAAATAGAAAGAGATGAATATTATCAGAAGGGACTAGCGTCTTTAAAAAAATTCTATGTCGATTACGTCAACAATCCGCCACAAGAAACAATTTTTCTAGAAAAAAAATTCTCTTTTAAGATAGGAGAAGATGTTATTAAGGGAACGATTGACCGCGTTGATCGTTTGCCGGACGGTAGTTTAGAAATTATCGATTACAAGACGGGAAAGAATAAGGAGAAACTGGAATTTAAAGATAAGCGCCAATTGATTCTTTACCAATTGTTTCTGGCAGACTTTTTACAAGAGAAAGTTAGTCGCCTCAGTTATTATTATCTAGAGAGTGGTGAAAAATTTTCTTTTCTAGGAACACCTAAGGAGGTTGATAAATTGAAACTTGGTGTTATGGAGGAAATCGCCGCAATCAAGAGTCGTAATTTTGCGCCGACGCCGTCCCCGCTTTGTTCTTTTTGTGATTTTCGAAACATTTGTGAATTCCGTCAAACTTAAAGACAGAAATAGTCACTGGATTTAAAAATAATAATAAAAATATGACTGACGAAGAGCGCTTGATTAGTCCGCAGGAGAATCAGGAAGATGACAAGCTTGATTTATCTTTGCGTCCTAAATTTTTTCGCGAATATATTGGGCAGGAAAGAATCAAGCAGAATTTAGATATTACCATTGCTGCTGCTAAGAAAAGATCGGAGCCGATAGAGCACGTTTTATTATACGGTGCCCCTGGGTTAGGTAAAACGACTTTAGCTCACGTCATTGCTAATGAAACTGGCGCTAATATCCGTGTCACTTCTGGCCCGGCTATTGAAAAAACTGGTGATTTGGCGGCTATTTTAACTAATTTAGAGCCAGGAGACATTTTGTTTATTGACGAAATTCATCGCCTTCCTAAAGCAGTAGAAGAAATACTTTATCCAGCTATGGAAGATTTTGCTTTGGATATTATTATGGGCAAAGGACCAAGCGCCCGTACTTTGCGTCTTGACTTGCCGAAGTTTACTATTGTCGGAGCAACAACGATGGCGAGCCTACTTTCAGCTCCTTTGCGCGATCGTTTCGGTTTAACCTACCATCTTAATTTTTATGAAACAGACGATATTGAAAAAATAATCAAACGCAGTGCTGGGATTTTGGGAGTAGAAATACATGAAGAAGCAAAGAAAGAAATTGCTCTGCGTAGTCGTAAAACGCCGCGTATTGCCAATCGTCTTTTAAAAAGGGTTAGAGATTACTGCGATGTTAAAGGTGATGGCGTCGTGAGCTTATCCGGTTGTTTAGAATCTTTTCAAATGCTAGAGATAGATAGTTTAGGGTTGGATATGATTGATCGACGGATATTAGAAGTCATCGCTCATAAATTTAAGGGCGGTCCAGTTGGTTTAAATACTTTAGCAGCCTCTACTGGCGAAGAAGCTGATACAATTGAAAATATGTACGAACCTTATCTGCTTCAACTTGGCTTTCTTGATCGCTCACCGCGTGGACGCGTGATTACTCATTTGGGATTGGAGCATTTAGGAATTAAGATTCCTGGTCAGGACAAGTTAGTTTAATTATTTTAGGGCTGTCCACAAAATATATCAAAAAACTTAAAATGTCACATAAGTTAAAAGATTTTTCTTATCATTTGCCTTTGGAATTAATCGCGCAGCAACCAGTTGAACCGCGCGATCATTCACGCTTACTTGTTTTAGAGAAGACCAGTGGGCAGATTTTTCATAAACAATTTTTTAATATCATTGATTTTTTGCATCCTAAAGACATATTAGTTTTGAATAATTCTAAAGTTTTTCCAGCTCGATTAATAGGGCACAAAGCTAAGACTGGTGGTGCAGTGGAAATATTTTTACATCAGAGAAAGACGGTTTCGGTCTGGGAGTGTTTAATTGGTGGACGCATCAAGGTGGGCTTAGAGATAATTATTTCAAATAAGCTGAGGGCAAAAATTATTAAAAATAATGAAGACGGCACCTGGTTGGTTGAATTTAATCTGAGCGGCAACCAATTACTTAGAGAGATAAGTCGTATTGGATTAGTGCCATTACCGCCCTATATCAAACGCGTCGCTGCCTTAGAAAAAGAAGCGGCTCAGGACAAGAAACGTTATCAAACAGTATTTGCTGCTCGCGATAAAATTGGCTCAGTGGCCGCTCCGACCGCTGGGCTACATTTTACTAATAGCCTGCTAGCTAAAATTAAGGCTAAGGGAGTAAAAGTTGCTTTTATTACTTTACATGTCGGTCTCGGGACTTTTGCGTCAGTGAAAACGAATAATATTAAGGATCATAAAATGCATAGCGAGTATGTAGAAATAAGTCGGAAAACTTGGCAGGAGATTATTAAATCCAAAAAATCGGGTGGTCGCGTTATCGCGGTTGGCACTACTAGTTGTCGCTCTTTAGAATCGGCAGCTAAATCTTTAGAATCGGCAGCTAAATCTTTAGAATCGACAGCTAAATCTTTAGAGTCAGCCACTAGTCAGTTAGATGGCTCATTGACGAAAAGTAAAATACGTTTAAAAACCAAGTCGCCTCAGGTGGATGACTCAGCTTTTTGGACGGATATTTTTATTTATCCTGGGTATAAATTTAAAATTATCGATGGCTTAGTAACTAATTTTCATCTTCCCGAATCAACTTTACTAATGCTCGTCAGTGCTCTAGCTGGCCAAAAACAGATAAAAAAAGCCTATCAAGAAGCAATTATCAAACGCTATCGGTTTTTTAGTTACGGTGATGCCATGTTTATTAACTGAGGATAAAACTGGGATTTGATTTTTTTGTAATTTTTTGTTAAAGTGGAAGCTAATTGCTGCGACTTAATTGAAATTGGGCAGCAAAGTTTTTTATCGGACAAATCATAGCAATGTAATAATTTTTATGCGTAAATTCTTCTTATTTGTTTGGGAAATAGTCAAGGTAGTAAGTATTTCCTTGGCGATCATTTTACCTGTTCGTTATTATTTGATTCAACCGTTTTATGTTAAAGGTGCCTCAATGGAACCTAATTTTCATGATCATGAATATTTGATAATAGACGAAATCAGTTATCGTTTTAAAGAACCGGTTAGGGGGCAAGTTGTAGTTTTTCGTTACCCCAAGAATCCACAGGAATATTTTATTAAACGCATCATCGGGTTACCGGGAGAAGAGGTGCAGATTGCAGATGGAAAAGTTATTATTTTTAATGATTATTGGCCAGAAGGGTTAGCTCTTTCAGAACATTATTTAATTCCAGGAACAGAAACTTATGATAATAATGGTATCCGAACTTCTATTGGAAATAACGAATATTTTGTTTTAGGAGATAATCGCAATGCCTCTAAGGATTCGCGTAGTTTTGGGCCGGTAGACAAAGCATTTATCACGGGCAAAGTTTTGTTCCGAGGCTGGCCTTTAGATAGGGTGAATATTTTTGATAAAAATGCTTGGCCACAATATGAGCCAAATATTATCCAGCCCTAAAGAGTAAGAATGAATAATCAAGAATGTAATATTTGAAGTTGATGGTCGGTAGTATTTTTTAAGTTATAATATATCTTTATGCCTAGAAGAAAAAAAGGTGCTTCTGATAATGCAGCGCCGAAAACAGAAAGAAAACACGATAAAACCCCTAGCCGCTTGTTGGGTATGAAAGATTTTATTGGTTTGGACCAGGCTTGTTTTGACTTGGCTATTGAAAAGGCGCAACAATTAGCTAAAATATATAGCTTTTCCTCAATCAAAACTCCTATTTTGGAAAGTTTAGATTTATACAAAAAAGCTTCACGACGACATAATGACAAAGATTTTTATGCTGTTGATGGAGAGAAGGGGGAAAAAATGGTATTGCGCCCGGAAATAACTCAAGGAATAATTCGAGCTTATTTGGAAAATAATTTAAATTTTGAGGTAAAGATTACTAAGCTCTTTTCTATCGGACCGATTTTTCGCCGTGAAAAGTTACAAAGCGGACGTTATCGGGAATCGACACAGTTTAATTTGGAGATAATTGGCGACAGGAAGCCGATGGCAGAAGCACTTTTAATTACAATCGCTAATAACTTCTTTGCTGACATGCAGGTTAAAACGCAGCTTCAGATTAATAGTTTAGGAGATGCTGATTGTCGCAAGGATTATTGTGCCAAGCTGTTAAATTTTTATAAAGAAAGAGGGCGCCGATCAAAACTCTGTAATGCCTGCAAAAATAGTTTAGGTAAGAATTGCCTTAGTCTTCTAGATTGTAAAGAAGAATCTTGTTTGCAACTACGTGAAGAAGCACCTCAGATTGCCGACTTCTTATCTGATTCTAGTCGCGAATATCTATCAAGAACTTTGGAATTCCTGGATGAGCTCGATATCAGTTACAACTTTAACCCCTACCTTGTTCGCGGTCTTAATTATTATAATGATATTGTTTTCGAATTTTGGCCGGTTAATGACGATGAGTCGGTTGGCCGCCTCGCCCTAGCTGGTGGCGGACGCTATGATTCTTTAATAGAAAGCTTAGGTGGACCAGATACTCCGGCTACCGGATTGGCGATTGGTTTAGAAAGAGTGCTAGCTAGAGTTAAAGATAGGCAGGCTTTGACAAACAAGACAGAAGAAGATATAGTATTTATTGCTCAATTAGGAGATCAAGCAAAATTGAAAGCCTTACAGTTATTTGAAGAATTAAGACGAGCAGATTTTAACGTCAGACAGTCTTTCACCACCGATAGCTTGAAAATACAATTAGAAGAGGCCACGTCCATAAAAGCAAAAACTTGCTTGATATTAGGTAAAAAAGAAATAATGGATGGCACTATTTTAATGCGAGATATGGAATCAGGAGCACAGGAAACGCTTGTTTTTAAAAAAGTAAAGGAGCGTTTACTGAAGAAAGATAAGCCAGTCAATAAAAAAGTTAATAATAGAAAGGAAGGTGTATTTTATGGCGGATTTTAAGAGAAAGCCAGGCGAGAGCTTCGAGGGTTTTTTGAGGAAATTCAAAAAAGGTTTGAAGAACAGCAAAAGATTAGAAAAGGCAAGATCAAAGCAACATCTTGAGCCTAAGAAGACTAAGCGAATTTTCAAAAAAAGAGCTTTGTCAGGTTTAGAATTGCAGAAAAAAAACGAATTACTAAGAAAGACCGGAAAATTACCAGAGACCACCAACAGAAGATAAGTAGCTATCAGAATATTTTAAAAACAGCCTCGTTTTGCGCGAGGTTGTTTTTTAATTTAAGGCGTGTTTATTTATTTCATGCCTGGAATTAGGCGCTTGATATTTTCAAGAGTGGATTTTTTGGCGTGCTGTTTAATTTGATCGCGGGCTCGTTTGGTTTTGACGAATTTAAGCCAGTCTTTATTAGGGTGTTGGCGGTTTTTTTCAACAATTATTTCAACCATGTCACCGTTTTTAAGCTCCTGGTCTAATCTTCCCAACTTGTCGTTAATTAGAACTCCAGCAGCCTTATTGCCGACATTACCATGAACGGCGTAAGCAAAATCTATCGGTGTTGATTTATCTGGAAGTTCAAAAACATCACCGCGCGGCGAAAAGACAAAAATTCTATCGCGAAAAATATCCATTTTTACATTTTTTACTAGCTCAGAAGTGTTCGTGATTTCTTTTTGAATGTCAGCGATTTCCTTGACCCAGCGCGGCTGCTGATAGCTGTCGTGCTTGGATTTGTAGTACCAATGAGCAGCGATTCCGTATAAGGCTTCCTCGTGCATTTCTTTAGTACGAATTTGAAATTCAGTTGGTTTGCCTTCGGGTCCGAAAATTGTAGTATGCAAAGAGCGGTAGCCGTTAGGTTTAGGAACGGCAATATAATCTTTAAAGCGATTCGGCTTCGGCTTCCAAAGAGTATGAATTACGCCTAAGACTTTATAGCAGTCATCAATAGTGGGTACGATAACGCGCATAGCGAAAACATCATAAATTTCGTTAAATTTACGATCTTTTTCCTGCATTTTTTTAAAGATGCTGTATAAATGCTTGAAACGAGCTTCAATTTCATATTGTATGCGCGCCTCATCAAGCTTAGGAATTAAGGTATGCTTTACTTGCTGAAAAAAGCGCTGTCTTTCTAGTTTCTTTTCTACTTCGTATCGATATTCTAACTCGTTGAATTTTTCGGGATATAAATGTTTGAAGCAAATATCTTCCATTTGCCATTTTAATCTTTCAATGCCAAGTAGTCCGGCAATAGGAGCGTAAATCTCTAAGGTTTCTTCAGCGATACGCCGCTTCTTGTCTTCAGGGAGAGAATCAAGAGTACGTAGATTGTTTAAGCGGTCGCAGAATTTTATGAAAACTACACGCAAGTCGCTGGTCATCGCTAAGAACATTTTTTTCAGGTTTTCTCGATAGCGTTCGATGCCGCGATATTTAATTTTGCTTAATTTTGTGACTCCTCTAACTAGGGAGGCAATTTCTTCGCCGAATTCCGCTTCAATTTCTTCTAGAGTTTTTTCTGTATCTTCAGGAACGTCATGTAAAACCCCGGCTGCGACCGTCGGTAAGTCGGCTCTGATTTCTGCCAGGATGTAGGCAGTGTGCAAAGGGTGTTGAATATAAGGTTCGCCGTTCTTTCTCATCTGTCCCGCATGGGCAGCATCAGCAAAAATAAAAGCCCTTTCTAAAACGCCCGCATCCATCCCCGGATTGTTCTCGGAAAACTTTTTAATTATCCGCTCTATAGTCATAAAAGCTTTTTATTTTATTGGCTTTTATGTTATAATAAAAGCATAATAATTATATCAAAAAAAGGAGCTTTTTAAAAGGGGCTTCTGACTGAAAATGTTGAAAAGATACCCAATATTTTTCGGCTTTTTATTAGCTATCGCCTCTCTATTGTCGGCTAGTTTTGCTATGGCGCAAGACTTTGGGTTGGAGCCGGTAGATAGCACTATAATGCTAGCTTCAGGCGACCCTAGAGTAATCATCGGTCGCATCATTCAAATCGCCTTAACTTTTCTCGGCGTTATTTTGCTTGGCCTGATAATTTATGCTGGGTTTTTATGGATGACTTCCGGAGGCGAAGAAGAAAAGATTAGGCGCGCTAAAGGTATCTTGCAAAGCGCGATCATTGGGCTAGCGATCACTTTGGCTGCTTGGGCTATTACCACTTTTATTATAACTCGCTTATTTGCTGCAATTTCCGGAGGCGGTAGCAATACTCCTTCTGGAACACCGACTAATTTTTCTGGATATGGTTTAGGTGCTATCGGCGCCTGCTCAGTTGAATCGGTTTATCCAGAAAATGGCCAGAAAGATGTCCCGAGAAATTCTTCGATTATTATTACTTTTAAAGAAACCATCAGCTTAGCTTCGGTTTGTGTTAATGCTAGCGGCGCTTCCTGCGCTTGTGATAATGCTGCTTGTTCCAAACTCAATCCTATGGTTATTAGGATTTTTAATACTGAACTTGGTGATGCCTGCAGCTCATCTTGTCCTAGTCCTAATTCAAATGTTGCCGACGTTGTTGTTTCAGTTTCTTCAGATAGCCAAACTCTAGTGCTGACTCCGGCCGGATATCTGGGTTCTCAAGAAAGAAATACGCGCTATGAAGTACGAGTGACAACTGATTTGAAAAAATCGGATGGCTCCTCAATGCTGGCTAGTTGTAGCGGTGGTGATTTACGCTGGGGATTTGAAGTTAACACTTCGCTCGACCTTACTCCTCCCCAAGTTGTGGCCGGATCATTATTCCCTCAACCCGATAATGAAAAAGACATTACCGGCGTTAGCGTTCCGGCTGTTGCCGCTACTGGAGAAATTAGAGCCAACAGTTGTCCTAAAAAATATCAGGCAGCTAACATAGTTAGTGTTACTCCGACCACAGAAGTTTCTCTTGATTATCATGGCACGATTAACAAATTTAAAGTTGTTATTCCAGCTGATACTACTGATCGCGCTCAGCTTTTTAATGGCAACACTAATGCGCTTTTAGGAATAGCTGATTTTAATGCCCAAAACATCGCTACCTTTCCAAGTTATTTAAGTATTAAGGCGGAAGCGCGAGCATCCGGGCAGATGTGGGAGATAAATATTAACCCGGAACAACTTGCCGACACTTTGCGAGTTGGAAATATTGTTTACATTTTTTCTGATAGTAGCGCCAATAATAATATTCAAGTTCCTGAAGGAGCTTGCAACACTGATCAGCAGGCGGCTAATATTGCCGCTAAGCTCAGCGGGCACTCGGATGTAAATGTTAATCTTTCTGGTAGTCGAGTTTTACTAACAGCGAAAATCGCTGGCAGTGCCGGCAATAGCTTGTCTTTAAATACTAGCAATCAAACAGCTTTACTTCTGACTCAATTTTCTGGAGGTTCAGATTTGGCAACCAGCTATACTATCAATGGTCGCAAGGATGCAGCCATGAACACGATTATTAAAATTGGTTTTAATGAAGCCATTAATCCGGTTACTTTATCAGGAACAGCTTCTGAGGTGGCTAATTATATTAAAGTAGTTAATGCTGCTGGCGGCGGATTAAATGGTTCTTCTTGCTCTTCAGCAGCTAATTGCCGGTCTTATAAATGTGATAACTCAACCTGTGTCGGTGATTACCTTAACGGACGCTTTATGGTTAGCAGTGGTTATAGGACAGTAGAATTTATTTCCGATAATGAATGTGGTATTAATGGTTGCGGTGAAAAAGTATATTGCTTACCACCAAATAGTAATTTAGCAGTAGAAATTAGAGCGGCAAATCTAAGACAATGTAATGCTGACTCAGAATGTGCCGCTTTCAGTCCTTTTCGCATCTGTGCTGCTAGTCAGGCCGGAGGCAGGACTTGTCAAGATGCTAATGGGCGCAGTTATCCTATGGCCAATATCCTTAATTTGGGAGGCGTTACCGACATGGCCTTCAATTCTTTAGATGGCAACCGCGATCGTTTAGCTGATGGCCCGATTACATTTTTTAATGAAAATAATGGCAATATTGATAATAGAGATAGTTATCGATTTTCTTTCTTCGTCAATGATCAGAAAGAATTGTCTTCACCTCAAGTTACTTCCATTCGTCCAGCTAGCGGTGCTGCGGACGTGATCGACTTAGCCTCTCCTGTTGAAATAGCTTTTAATACTTTAATGATGTCTAGCACTCTGCGTTCTGGCACAATGGTATCTAGCCCCTCATCTCCAGCTCATAAATTCATCAACCTCAGGAGTGAGGCACCTTCACCCATTGGTTATTGGGTGGAAGGTCAGGATAGAGATAATATTCCTCTTGATGGTGTGGTTGATATGACCCTTGCTCTAGTTAAGCACTCTCCTTTTTTAGAATCGTTTACTTACAGTACCCAAATAGGTTCCGGCGTTAAAGATATTTATCAGAATTGTTTTAAGCCTAGTTCTGGTCCAGGCTGCGAAGCGACCTGGGAAAATCCTTCATGTTGTTTTGGCTCAGCCACTGATACTCTTGATGCGAGCGGAAATTGCCAGTAAACAGTAATTAGTAGTTTCTGTAAGTACCGAAGATAGAATTTTAATTAATAGGAGAGTTAAAGGATTGGACATTTTAAAAAACATTTTATTTTTTTCTTGTGAAGAATAAATTTTTCAAACATCTTTTATCATTTTTACTTATAGCTTCCGGCTTGTTGTTTTTTCGCCTGGCTCTAGCGCAGGATTTTGGTCTAGCGGAGGTGGAAAGTGGATTAGGGGGTTCCTTATCGTCTGATGATCCACGTACAATCGCCGGCAGAATAATTAATGTTTTACTTGGCTTTTTAGGGGTTATCGCTTTAGGACTGATAATCTATGCTGGATTTTTATGGATGACCTCTGGTGGCGAAGAAGATAAAATTTCTAAAGCTAAAAAATTACTAGTCAGTGCTGTTATCGGTTTAGCTATTATTTTAGCCTCTTGGGCAATTGCCACTTTTGTTATTAATCGTTTAAGCGATGCTACTCAAGGTGGTGGCGGTGGCGGCTGCGTTTCTGGGGAGACCATGTCTTGCGGCTGCGATGGTATCAAGGTTTGTTTAAATGGTACCTGGCAACCTTGTGTTGGCTCAGATTGTAGTGGCGGCGGGTTTGGTCCTACTATGTGCGACAGTAGTCCACTGCCAGGCTGCCAAGCTGATAGCGACATCTGTGCCCCGCAAAATTATTGTGATGATAATTGTTATTGTCGTCCGCGTGGTGAAGTGGGAGATTCTTGTGATGGCGATAAAACAACACCAACCTGCGATGCTAATAACGATTTATGTGGAGAATTTTTATCTTGCGACTCAGATACTTGCACCTGTTACGGGCCGCCAGTTATTACCAGTATTAGTCCAGCTGGAGGCTTTTGTCAGGAAGATAAGAATAAGTCATGTCGCCTAGATTCTGACTGCGCAACCACATGCGACAAGATAACTCCTAACGGTGCGCCGGAAAACTTCTTAACCATTTCCGGCAAAGGCTTTGGTGTTTATGAAGAAGGGATTAGTCGGGTAATATTTATTGCTGGTAACCGCACTGGTCTTAGGCCCGCTACTGTTAATCCAATGTGTGTTAACACCTGGAGTGATAGTCAAATCATTATCGCCATTCCTAGCGGCGCTGGTGATGGCCCGATTAAAGTTATTAGAAACGATAACATGGAAGATTCTTCGGATAATGATTATGGTCCCAAGCTACCTAATTTTATTGCAAATAATATAGTGCGCCCCGGTCTTTGTTTCTTGAGTCCGGCAGAAGGTGAGTTGAGTGAAGCGGTTACTTATCAGGGTATCAATCTTAATAACGGCACTGCATATTTTGGCAGCTATCAGTCTAATGTTCGAGCACTAAATTCTAACTTTAGTTTTCCGGCTGGTACTTCTGGTACCGCCCAGGTCCCTAATATCAGATCCGGGGCCACCACCAGTTTCGTAACTAGCACGTTTGGAGGTAATCAGGAAAATAGCAATTACTTACGTTTTACCAAGAAAGCAGACCCAAGAGAGGGAGCTTATATCGTATCTTTTTCGCCAACCCAAGGTCGCTCGGGGCAATACGTGACAATAAATGGTAGTGGTTTTGGCGGAATTAAGGGGGATTCAAGAGTTTATTTTGGGGACCAGGAAGCCAATTATACTTTTCCGCCGGTATGCGCAAGTTCTGTCTGGGGAGATAATCAAGTAATTGTTAAGGTGCCAGAAGGAATAAATAATGGTAATTATTTAATCCGCATGACCATTGGTGGTCAAAACATAGATACGGCTCAGTTAAATCCTAATATTTTTCAAGCTGACGATTCTTTATCATTAAAGACTAGTATTTGTAAGTTAGAGCCTAGACAGGGAGCAGTTTCTACGCCAGTGAAAATTTACGGAGAATATTTTGGTGCGGAAAATTCTAGCGGCGTCGCTCAGTTTAATGTACAAAAAAATATTTCTGGCACTATTAAGAAAGAAAGTGCCGCTGATGTATTGGCGGTCTCTGTGCCGGCCGATGCCATTACTGGCCCGGTCAGAGTGGTGAAAAATGGAGAGTGGGGCAATGAGGCTAATTTCGAAGTTGGTAGTTGTACTTCTAATGACAATTGCCCCGGTCAAGTATGTTGTCCAGCTAATACTTACAAGAAGGGGCGATGTGTTAATGTTCTTTTGGATTGTTTAATAGATATTCCGACTTCAGTTTTTGAGTGGAAGTTTAGCACTGGCTATGTTAATCCAAGCCAGATAGATCCGACGGAAAGTTGCGCTACTATTGCTAATCGTTTTGGTAGCTGTCAGGTTGGCTCTTTCTGTCCGAATGCGCCGGGAGTTTGCTCGCCTTATGCTGGTGGCAGCGAAAAAACAGTTGGTAATTGCGATTATTCTTGTATTTCGATTGCGGGTTGCGGTGGTGGTATCGGCACAAGCATTTGCAGTTATGATCCAACAATAAATAAATGTGTTAAGAGTGGTTCGGACGGTACTTGTAGCTTGTCAAAGAAACAAACCTTTATTATTCAAGAGCAATCATACGAATTCAATCTTACTTGTAGTACTGGTGGCCAGTGGCAATTTACGACTCCGATGTCTTGTCCAGATGGTTGGGAAAGAAGTGTTAATAATACTTGCATAGATAGATCTTCTAGTTGTGATGTTTGTATTTCTGGATTAAATTGCGAACGAGTCGGATCTGAGGGTCGCTGCGTATCGAACAGTATTTGTCCGGCCGGTTCTTTATGTAAGGATGAACCAGATGACACACTTGATCGTTGTGTTGTTAACGATAGTCCAAGTTGTGATTGTTGTTGCCGTATTGGTAATAGTGCTCAAGATTGTTGTGCCCCTTTACAGTGCACGGGAACTTGCGGTCAGGATACAACAGATGATGGCGCTGGTTACGGGCTATGCTCGGGATGCGCTAACGCCGGATCAACAACCGCCTCTAGAGACGCTGCTTGTAACTGTACCGGACGTAGTGGTCAATTTTGTAGCGTGACAACAGAAAGACAGGACGGAGTTTGTACTGACTGTAGCGGTTTAAAAACTCAAGAAGCCTGTGCTGAACACGCTGGCTCATGTTGTTTTGATGCGAAAAATAATATTTGCCGCGGCGGCTCAGGCACAGCTCTTACTGATAACCCCAGCGATTCAGATTACGGCTACTGCGCTTATTATAATTGTTCGGCCAGCGATTCTACTACTTGTGCTTCTTCTGCTCCGGTAAAAGATGGTTTTTATAAAGATATTGCCGCTTGTGAAAGTGGTTGTGCCTCTGGAATCGATCCTTGCAATCAGTTTAATGGAAGCAAAGATTCCTGCGTAGCGATGGGTAGTTGTTGCTATGATTTAGCCAGTTCTATTTGTCGCCAGGGAGGGCAGATTACCAGTGGCCCTGATATTGGTTATTGCGCTTATTATAATTGCGGCGATCCAAATGCGACTCCTCCGGGTAATCCGGAAACTTGTGATAATAATCCGAAAACAACAGGTGCTTATAATAATTTAAATACCTGTAGCTTGATTTGTAGCGGCGGCTTTTCTGGCGCCGGACAAGACTGTGTTTCATCATCTAATGTTTTAGCTTGTAGCTTTTCCGCCTGCAATTATCCGAGCATGTCCTGTCTCACCGACAGCGGTGCTTCGGCTGGGGATATTTCCGATTGTGGCACTTGCTGCTGTAGTCCATCTGACCCCAATGCTTGCAATGTTGGCGGTCCAGCTGGAGTATTATATTGCCAACCTAATCAAGGAAAATGTAGTGGTAATAATCGTGGACTATGCTGTGGCTGCAGTCAAGACGTTGATTGTGTCGGTGGCGTTGGCTCGGCAGAAAATGTTGGTTGTGGTTTAGATACTTGTTGCCAAGCTAGACCTCGAGTCATAGAGTCAATGCCACTAAATAATGCCTCCAATGTTTGCCGTAATGCTTCAATTGAAGTAACCTTCGATCAGATTATGGATAGTGCTACATTTAACGCTAACATTTTGTTAATTCAGGAGATGAATTACGGATCTGGTATTTGTCCGAGCGGCGCCTTTGTTTATGATAATTTTAAAAGTAATAAAGGTGGAATTCTAGATAAGCTAGCAAGATTTTTTCAGCGCGTTAAGACGTCTTCTGAAAAAATGATTGCTAGAATTTTCCGTGGTGAATCAAGTGCTTTAGCGAACCTGCCTGACCCAAATAAGCTTTATTGCGCGACTCCTGTCATGGTTTCAGCCTATCACAACGACGAGCAGACGGTGGCAATAATTCGTCCGCGTAACTTGTTAGCACCAGGAGCCAGATATTATTTAGTAGTTAAGGGCGATGAACAGCTCAATAGTCAATTAGGTGTGACGAGCATGAAGGGAATTGGTATGAACGGCGAGGGATTATTATTATCTGGCGGCGCAGTTGAGGGAGTTGATATTCAATTTAATAAAACTTCTTATATTAATTCTCATATTTTCCAGTTCACTACTCTGTCCGACAGAGATACTAATGCTGGTGTCTGTGCGATTTCAACAGTAAAAATTAGACCATCCTCTTATCTGTTTAAGACGACGAACAATAGTTTAGATGAAAATGATAATAATCCTAGTCACAATACCTTTGATACGGTTTATGACCGAGATAAAGTTTTTGCTGCCTGGGCTTATAGTGCAGACGGACAGGCAATTCAACCGGTTACTGGTTATTTTTGGAATTGGGATTTCAGTTTGACTAATTCCACCATCGTTTCCATGAGAACGCGGGCAGATTTTGCCGGACTAGCTTCGAATCGGGCTTTTATTTCTGCTCGAGAAACTGCTACTGATGGCGAAAGCAAGCTTATCGCCGCTGTAAATATGACACCATTTTTAAGTGGTGATTCTAATGAAGACCCAGCTTGTGTCTGTGCCGATGATATTTGTTCAAATCGATGTCTTAATGCTTTTTCTTTCGGCGATAGCATGGCCGCTACGAGTGATATCTACGTATTTATTTGTGAAAACCCTTGGCCACCAGTGAGTGGGGGCGAGTGGTACCCGTGGCGGGATAATTGCGAAGGAGCTATAGGCGGTTGTGCGGATTTTAATTATAAATTCTATTATTGCCGCGATGCCGGACAGCCAGGAACACACGACGATTTACCGGCCATTATTGATAAAGCGGTTATTAGAGGTCAGAGCGCCACCTTAACTTGTAGTTCGGATAGTTCGACTTGCTCCGCAGTTAACACTCCTTGCGGCGCTGATCTTAATGGCGACGGCACGGCGGATGGAATTTGTATTTGGAATATTTTGAAAGAATCATATTTTTTCCGAGAAGCTGTTTCGTCAGCTGGAACATTGACGGCAGTGACTGATAAAAAAACAAATGGAGAGGTTTTACTGACCTGGACTTCGAGCAGTGCTCAAGCCGCGTCTTATAAAATATATTATGGTGAACTCGGTAAAGCCATGACCGGGTCTCAGGAATTTAATGCTAGTGAAGTCTGTAATTTAGTTGGTGCATTTTATAATTGTTCCGCTACAGTTTCTAATTTAAAAAATAATCAGGCTTACAATTTTCGACTATCTGTTTTGACTGCTAATAAAGCAGAAAGTGTTTTGAGTAATGAAATGAGGGCAACTCCAACTGACCAAACGCCGTACGGCGCTCCTAGTAGATTAAATGTTGAAATTAAAGATAATAAATTTATTTTTTCCTGGGACGACTACGATACGGGCAGCAACAAAATCTATCGTCTTTATCACGGAGTTTTTCCCTCAAGGTACGGGGAAAGTTTTGATTCAATCTCACAAGCAAAAAAATTAGAATTTAGCCTTGATAGATTTAATTTAGGAGATCATTATTTTGCAGTATCTTCTATTGATGCAAGTGGTAATGAAAGCGCTAAATCATTGGAAATAAGCTTTGTTAAAAGCAGTTGTGATAGTGACGCGCCAAATTGTTTTAAATTTGTAACCTTTGAGGGCATTCTTACTAATGTTGATTTTGAGCAAACAACCTCTACTGGCCTGCCTCAAGATTGGTCTATTTCTCAACAAAAATATTCCTCAGTTCGCATTAGTACGGCTGAACAATTTTCTGGCAGACAAAGTGTTTTATTGCATCAAGATCAGGGCCATCCGTATCCTGGGCAATGTAATGCTCAAGTATGCACCTCACATCCATCATGCACCTGGAATACTACTTCTAAAACTTGTTCTTTTACTGCTAAGGATGATTGTCATCCCAATGAAGCTGCTGTTTATCAAGAAGGAGAAACGCTGTGCTGGGGAAATAGTAATCGGGTCATGTGGTTAAGGCTAGCTTATAATTTAGCAAAACTTGATCTCAAGCAGGGCGATAAATATTCAATCAGCTTTTACTATAAAGGGAAAACTGCTGGCAATGTTGCCGTTTCTATGTCGCCAAGCTTAGGTTGGAGCACTCAGTGTATCCACTATTCATCCATTAATGCTTTAAGACCTGGATACACCTGGACTGGCGGAGCAATAACGCCCACACCACCAGCAGGAGCAAATCCGTGCAACGTTAGTTATGGAGCGCCATGTTCGGAGCAAGCTAATTATTGTTGTGTTCAGTCACCTTATCAAACTGCTTGCTACTCAGCGATTAATATGCCAACAATTAGAATTAATACTTATGATGATTGGACTTGGTACTATTATCAGTTTGAATACAGAGATCAAATGGCATCCTGGCTTGATCGTAATGGAAATAAATTAATAGAGATGGGAATGGCTATAGGATATAATTCTACAGTTAGTGGTGGCACTGATTTTTATGTTGATGATTTTGTAGTGAGAAAAATTACTTCCGGAGTAGAAATAAATTATTAATTTGGTAGTTTTATTTTATATGAAAAATTATAAATTTAAATTAACGCTTTTCATTATTATTATTGTTGCCACGCTAATATTATTTGCTCCGCAGACTAGAGCGCAATCAGCTGACAATAATCCCGATGCAATTGCTATTCGCGTTATTCCTAATCCCAATCATTATAGCGTTACACGCTGGTATCAGAATCAGGGATTTTCCGGCTCACCTCAGGCGCTAACGGTTGATGGTTATGAAGCTTTGCGTGACGGACGTACCGTGTATATAAATGCTGCCAATGTGGTGGGTAAGACTATCTATACTAATATTTATTTGATTTCCTATAACCAGGATTATAGTGTTAAAACGGTGGATATTTTAGGACAAATCATCGCTAACTGGAAGTTTAATGATAATCTTCCCGCCGAAGCATCGACTTGTTCTATTTCTGCCTTGAAATGTGAGAAAGACGCGGACTGCGCTTCAAGTCAATCCTGTGACTTAGTTCGCGGCGCCTGTGTTTTAAAGGAAGTGAAAAGCTGTGCGGTTGATACCGATTGTCCCGTTAATTTTTTCTGTGATAGTATAAAAGCTAAAATTATTCGTGACTTAAAACGAGTCGGTCGTGTAGAAGAGATAAGAGAAGCGTTAACGAGATATCGTAATGCTAATGGTCGCTATCCATTGCTTGATGCCGGAACTTATTTACCAGGAAAAACAACTTCGCTCTGGCCGAGTTGGAATCAAGTATTTTTACCGGCCGTTGGCTTGAGCCAAGGAGTTCTTGATCCAGTTAATCGTTTCGGATCTTGTCCGGGCTATGATGCTAAAACTTGTTGGGATAAGGATAAGCAGGAATTTATTGGAGCGCCAGCGGCTGGAGACTTAACTATTTCCTTGCCGGCCGATAGCCATGCCCTAGTTTATACTACTAACCAATCTGGTTCCCAATATAATATTTGCGCCGTAATGGAAAGTCGTGAGCCAGAGCTTGGCTATACTTTATATCCTAATGACCCGATAGGCAGTAGCTGTGTTACCAATACTGGGATTTTAGCCACCGGTAACGCTTTTAATAATCTGCCACAAATTACCGAATTATCATTAAAAGGAATAGCTGGCCGTGAATATAATGGCTTTGTTAAAGCAGTTGATATAGATAATGATCCTTTGACCTGGTCTTTGTCTGGCGGTAGCTGGGCGGGCTGGTCAGCTATGCCGGCTATTCAAGGAACTAGTGATCCGAATCAGAAAAAATTATTTTCTTCTCGTGCTGGTAGCCCTGGCATATACCCCGTTACTATTACAGTTAGAGATACAAGAGGCGGAGTAACTTCAACGACGACTAATATTGAAATAATTTCTTCTTCTTCTTTCGCAGAAGTTGATGAATATAATTATCGTCTTGATCCGATAGTTCCTTTTGACTATAGTTTTTACGTATCTGGAAATAACGCCGCACCAACTTATGGACTAAGAGCAATTTCTGAGCCCGATGTGCTTAGATATTCCAATATTAGAATTAATGAGTCGTCTGACGGCACTAACCGCGTAAAAGTTTCTTTTCAGGGAATAATTTCACCTACTATTAAATTTAATGAAGATACGGAAACCGTTTACGAGCTGACAGTTAATTCATCAGGGGCAACCGCAGCCGTTAGTCGTTTTATTGTTAGAATCAAGATAGATAGACCTATTTTGGAGTTAAATTGTGAAACTCAGTCACGTCATAATTACGACTACAGCTGTCGTTTGGGCAATATCAAACAAGGAAATCATGATATAGAATATAATTCCGTTCTCGCTCTTCCTGCTGGACTTTCAGTGGGAGAAAAGACAAGCGAACCCGGAGTGATTTATTTATTTGGCAAAACAACCACTGTTCATCCCGGACAAGAAGTAAGAATAAGGGCCGTCAATGAATACGGCACAGAGACTATAAGAAGTTTTATTTTAAGAGTGAATACTTATTGTGGCGACGGCTTTAAACAAGCGCCCAACATGGAAGGACGCGGCGGCGTTTTCAATAATGGTTATGAGGCTTGTGATGGAAAAGCAGACGAGGCGGTTTCTGCCACTGATAGTAGTAAATATAGACAGTATGCTTGCAATACCCCAACAGGAGCAGTGACTCCTTATCCAATTTCTGGAAGCAGTTATTGTGTATTTAAATCACCGCTTGATGGCGGAGGATATTGCGGGGATACTTATTGTCAGACCAGACATGAAGATAAGAGTACCTGCCCGTTTGATTGCGATCCCGCGTTTTCAGGTTCAGGGCAAAATCTTGGCGGAGACAACCCCGGTGCCATCAGTTGTCAGCTAACTAACTATTGTCCAGACGGCCAAACCTGTGTCAACGGTACTTGTGTGAGTCAGTGTTGGGACAGGGAAGTTGTCAGTAAGGTACAGTTTTCAGAAGGAGATGCAACTAGACCAGGAACTTATGAATATCGTGACTGTAATTTTTTTGGCTTTGATTGTGTAGCAACTTTTACCTATACTTCAACCAAAATATCTCCAAGTACTGATGGTACTATCAAATATTGTTTCGCCGATAATTATCCTAATACCCCCGCCTACCCCAGAGGCAACTATTGCACCATTGTTAGAATAGATGATCCATTTTGCACTAATAGCGCCCTTTGTCCGGTTGGTTTTAGTGATTTAAAACAAGTAGGACTTACTGGCACTGGCGACACTTGTCGCGATAAATCTGACACCTGTCCCAATAGATGGTGTCAAAGACGTATTTATGAATGCTCTAAAACGCAGACAGTAACTTATTGTGTTGGAGATGCTTGTAGCACAACAGGAGGAACGGTTATGGATGGTAAAATTAACTCTAGCGGACAATGCATAGGATATGTAGTAGTAACACCTCCAGTCATTCCGGCAGACTCCTGTTCTTCCGATAGTGAGTGTGCTACTGGTCAAGAATGTGTTGGCGTTCAAGGAAGTTGTGTTGACAATAATACAAGGGCATATTCTGCTAATTGTGATCAGTATTCTTTTGATTCAACCATTTGTGTTGCTAACCCTTATTATTCTTGCGATTGGGTTCCAACAATTCTTGGCACCTGCGTAACTAAGCAAGTTGTTGTTGACCCAACGCCCACTCCTCCGCCAACAACTTGTACTCCGGTGTGTGAGGTGGGGCGTTGTGGCGATAACCAGTGCGGTGGCACTTGTCCTTGCTACAGTGGCTCAGCTTGTGACAATGCAACTAAGACCTGTAAATGTTTAACCGGGTGCGCCTATACTGTAGCGTCAAGCAATGTTAATACGCTCTATAATTGTAGCGTTTATAATAATTATTGTTCTCCTGGTGGCGGCTATTGTGGAGACCTGAGATGTGATGACAGAATATTAGATGATTGGAACGGGTTAATTGCCGGGGAAACATTTGATAACTGTCCTACTGATTGTTCGGCACCACGTTGTGAATGTAAGGCAGTTAATCCAACATTTCAATGTGGTAGAGCTATTTGCCCTGATGGTAAGACGTCGTATATGTGTGGCGTGTGTGAAGGTCAGCCATCTGGCGGTTGGCAGTCCTATGAATGTATTAATAATATGTGTGTGCCGAAATTAAAAGAAACCTGCGGCAACGGTGTGATAGATGCTTTCGAGACTTGTGATGATGGCGCAAATAATATTGCTGAAGCTGATATTCCAACCAGAGAACAATTAACACATCTTTATAATTATTCAATGCAGAAGTATTGCACTACTATAAATTGTTTAAGAATGAACGTCTATCCGCCCAAATGTGGCGACGGTATTTGTGATTTTGATATTCTTCCAGATAAGGAAGGCTGCGGCTCAATAACTTGTCGAGACAATTATGGAATTCCCCAATATGATTGCGTGGGGAGTCCAAAATGTAGTTAATAAAAAATTATATGAATAAAAAACAAAAATTAATTATAATATCAAGTCTAGCGGCGTTGTTGATAGTTGTTATTGTCTTAATAATAACTACAAATCGCGGTGATGATCAGGGCTACTGGCCGGATGCTGACCAGTATACACCTGAGTTTATGTCGGCCGAGGAAAAGTATATGTTTGATTTATCAGAAGACACACAAGTCCAAGTTCTGAAGCGAGAGGAGTCAGGCATGGTTGAAGTTTACAAAGTAATTAGAAGCGAAGACGATATTATCCATGACCTGGATTCAATTAAGCCTATAGATCCTAGATATAATTAAACGATTTATATTGTCGGCCCTTAACTCAACACTTTTTGCTATATTTTGAGTTTGGCGATTTATTGAGTATAATAAAAGAATAGGGATAAAAATTTATAAAAAAAATATGTTTGAAAATCAAAACAATTCCGATGCTGCTAGCCGAGCACAAGTCGACGATATTTTTGCCGACACTGATAAAACGCCTGAAGGACAGATGCCTGGCGGTAACTCGGAAATAGTAACACGCAGTGTTGGCATGGGCGCAAATAGTGGTCCTATGTCCGCACCGGAGCCTGAAGAAGAACCACGTGGTAGCAATAAAGGTTTTATGATTGCCGTTATTGTTATGAGCGTAATCATTCTTGGCCTACTCGGCTTCTTGGCTTATAATAAGTTTTTAAAAACGCCAGTTGATGAAGATTTGGATATAGCCGTGCTTCCAGAAACACAGAGCGAAAATACAGCAACAGGCACAGAGCTAACAATCGAGACTGAAGACGAAATAGCGACTTCCACCGACACGGAGCCAGATTTCATTGATTATTTACCAATCTTACCAAATGAAGGCGGTGATGATGAAACCGTTGAGCCAGGAGTCGATACAGAGCTAGCTAATATTGATTCTGATGGCGATGGCCTTACTGACGCAGAGGAATTAATTTACGGCACTAACCCAAATTTAATTGATACGGACGGCGACGGTTTGACTGACTATGAAGAAGTGATGATTTATAAAACTGATCCCTTAAAACAAGATACCGATGGTGACGGCCTAACTGATTATGAAGAAGTAATGATTTATAAAACTGATCCTTTGAATCCAGATACAGATGGAGACGGCTATTCAGATGGCGATGAGGTGCGCAGTGGTTATGATCCTCTTGGTCTCGGTAGATTACCAGAAAACAGATAATTAGCTTATTATTTTTTATGTTATGTTAACCGCTGATAATAAAAATTCCTTAACAGAAGCTCCTCAACAGAATCAACAAGTCGATGTTAATGTTAAAAAAAAGAGTCGACTGGCGATTGATGTTCATTCTATGCCTAGAACTAGCGAAAAAAGTTTGAAAATTTGGTTCGTTTTGGGAGGAGTAGCTATTTTGGTAGTAATTGGTTTAATCGCTATTTTATTAATTTGATTATGTTCGGAAAAAAGCCAGTAGGAAAAACAGAAGAGAATAAGCCTAAAGTTACGGTTGATCAAGATTTGATTGTCCATAACATGCCGCATCGTTCTCGCTTTAGTACGGCGCCAAGCATGAAAAAAAGTGTTAATTCTGGCAATGAATTTTTAGGAGCGCCGGCTAAAACCCCGAATAATTTTAAGGTCGTGGGCGGGCTGATAATTGGCTTCGGTATAATTTTTATCGGTACTTTGGCCTATCTTAGTTATCGCTTTATTATTAAGCCTCAAGCCGAGCCAGCACCGATAATAAAACAAGAACCGACGCCGGTTGCACCGGTAAATGAGGTGGAGGTAGATTTGACTGAAGTAGCAGTTTCGACCTCAACACCAGTAGAGGGAGTAGAGGCCAACATTATTGATTTAGAATCCGAAGGAGAAACAGTGGTTCCTGATAATGAATCAGATGTTTTGATGCCGGAAGAGGGCCTGGGGTCACCGGAAACTCCCTGGTCGCCGGTTTTAGATACTGACGGTGACGGCTTAACAGATGATGAAGAGGCCGTCTTAGGGACTAATCTCAATGAAATTGATACGGATCAAGATGGTTATCTAGATTTAGCAGAAATAAAAAGCGGTTATGATCCTAGTGGTCCAGGCAGGCTAATCGATAATAAAAATATTGCTCGCTATCAGGGCGAGGTTGGAAGGTACTCCTTGCTTTACCCGGTAGCTTGGAATATCAGGACGCTTAACAATGGTTATACTGCTATGATTTCTGCTCCGGATAATTCCCTGATGCAAATATCAGTCCAGGAAAATCCACGCATTCAAGACATTAGTAGTTGGTATCAAGATACTTTTCCTGGAGAAAATATGTCTTATGACCGAGTTAAGAATGGTCCTGGCTGGGAAGGAATTATGGGCGAGAATGGTTTAAATTTTTATTTAACCGATCAGGCCAGACAGAGTATTTATGTGATATCATATATTCCGGCGATGAGTGGACGCTTAGCTTATCCCAATATTTTTCAGATGTTAATTGATACTTTTCAATTAAATTAAAATTAAATTTAAATTTAAACGTTTGGGATAATAAAAACAACGCCTTAAGGGCGATGTTTTTTATGTAAAAAAGATTTTTTTGAAGAATATAGTAAATGTTTTATTTCTTAATAATTTTATCGATAATGCCATATTTTAAGGCCTCTTCCGCACTCATAAAATTATCGCGATCACTATCTTTTTCTACCGTTGCTTCCTTCTGCTTCGTGTGCAGGGCAAGAATTTTATTCATTTTTGCTTTTGTTTTTAAGATATGTTCGGCTCGGATTTTTATATCAGAGGCCTGACCTTCAGCACCGCCCATGACTTGATGAATCATTACCTCGCTGTTAGGTAAGGCAAAACGCTTGCCAGGAGCACCAGATGCTAAGAGTACAGAGGCCATTGAGGCGGCCAGCCCCACACAGATGGTGGAGACGTCGGATTTGATATATTGCATTGTATCATAAATTGCTAATCCGGCACTGACCGAACCGCCCGGTGAGTTGATGTAGAATTTTATATCCCTATCCTTATCGCCGGCATCCAGGAATAAGAATTGAGCAATCACAATATTAGCGACGTGGTCGTCGATAGGTTCACCCAGAAAGATGATTCTATCCTTAAGTAAACGAGAATAAATATCGTAGGCTCTTTCGACTTGACCTTCTTTTTCGATGACAGTGGGTATAAGTGGCATAAAATTATAGTTTATTGAAAAAAATGATAGTTTATTTAAAGTAGACTTATTATAAATAAAATTGGTCTTTTTGTAAAGGCGCGGTCTTGATTTTTATTTCTAATTGTCCTAAGATAAAGGCAAGTTTTGGTAAATAATTAATATTTGCCAGTTTTTAAAAATTGGCGCTATTTTTAGGCACTATTTAAATTTAATAATCCAATATGGCACTAGCACAAAAATTTTCGAAATTGTCTTTGAAAGCGAAGACTAAGTGGGTTCTGGGTGTAATTCTACTATTTGTAGTCACAACCGCGTTAATAGCCGGGGGTAGTTATTATAATAATTTTGCGCGGTTTTTAGCAGATAAAACTAGTAATGTCGTAATTTTACCCCAAGTTAAAGAATTACCTTTTAATCTAGGTTTAGATCTTCAGGGCGGCACACAGCTAGTCTATGAGGCTGATGTTACTAAGATACCGGAAACTGACCGGGCTGATGCCTTAGAGTCTGCTAGAGACGTAATTGAACGTCGAGTCAATGCTTTTGGCGTTAGCGAGCCAATTGTACAGGTTAATAAGGGTGCACAGGGAGAATACAGAATTATCGCCGAGCTAGCTGGCGTTCGTGATGTTGAAGAAGCTATACAAATGATTGGTGAGACACCTTTACTAGAGTTTAAAGAACAAAATTTAGAAGCGCTAAATGAACAATTAAGTGTTGTGGAAGAAGCAGGCGATGCGACAGAAAATCCAGAAGAAGCCGTGTCTATTGAGGCTGTAACAGCTGAGGGAGAAGCGGTTGCTATCGAAAATATTGAACTTGAAACAGCAGAAGAAAACGTTGTTCCAGAAGACTTAAATTTAACATTTGATGAAAGCAATCTTTGGCAGAATACTGAGCTAACAGGTAAATATTTAAAACGTGCCACCTTGCAGTTTAATCCTAGCGACGGAACGCCGGAAGTTTCGCTAGAATTTAATTCTGATGGAGCGGCTTTATTTGAAGAAATAACTGCTAGAAACGTTGGACAGCCCGTAGCTATCTTTTTAGATGGTTATGTTATTAGTGCGCCAACAGTTAATGAAAAAATTTCTGGGGGCCAGGCAGTGATTTCTGGTCAGTTTAATGTGGAAGAAGCGAAGATGTTGGTTAGACGTCTAAATTCCGGTGCTCTGCCAGTACCAATCTCGTTAGTATCACAGAAAACAGTTGAAGCTAGCTTGGGCGCCAAGTCAATCTCTAATAGTCTTCAGGCAGGATTGATCGGTCTACTACTAGTTTCAATCTTTATGATTATAGTTTATCGTTTACCAGGACTTTTATCAGTTTTCTCTTTGGCGGCTTACGGCTTAACGATGTTAGCTATTTTTAAGGCTATTCCGATTATTATTGCTTTGCCCCTAATCTTTATTATGGTTGCTCTGATTTTCTATACTTTTAATGAAATAAAGATTTTTGATACTTCCTTAGCCTTCCTGTTTGCCTTGATTGGAATTCTACTATTTTTCTATGCGCTTAAGCCAGTAACCCTTTCTTTGTCTGGTATTGCCGGTTTAATTCTCTCCTTGGGCATGGCCGTAGATGCAAATATTTTGATTTTCGCTCGCATGAAAGAAGAACTTAAGCAGGGTAAAAATATTGGCCAGGCGATTGCTGACGGTTTTAAACGTGCTTGGCCTTCAATTAGAGACGGTAATATCACAGTTTTGCTTACTTGTTTAATCCTAATGTTCTTCGGTACTTCTTCTGTGCAAGGATTTGGCACCACTTTGTTTATTGGTATTTCCGTTTCCCTGTTCAGCGCTATTGGTATAACCAGAACCTTGCTGATTATTGTCGCTGGCGATTGGTTAGAGAAGAGGCGCTGGTTAGTGGGAGTTAAGAATATCAAGACCGAGTAGAGTTAATAAGTCTTTAGTCTTTAATTAAATATATGATTTATCGGATTATCCAAAAAAGAAAAATTTTCCTTAGCTTCTCGGCCTTATTAATGGCGGCTTCTCTTATTGCCTTGGCTACTTGGGGACTGAATT
This sequence comes from uncultured Gammaproteobacteria bacterium, assembly GCA_964350915.1. Classification (GTDB taxonomy): domain Bacteria; phylum Patescibacteriota; class Patescibacteriia; order Patescibacteriales; family UBA12465; genus UBA12465. The sequence continues at coordinate 41,492 of CAYGLM010000002.1, forward strand.
TCGGAGTTGATTTTAGTGGCGGTAGTTTATTGGAGGCGGAGTTTACTAATTATCAACCGACCATTACCGAGATACAGGACAGTCTGAAAGAGATTAATATTAATAACTTAGTCATCCAGCCAACAGAAGACAGTACTTTCATTATTCGTTTTAAAGATACTAGTGAAGAAGTTCATAGTGCAGTTTTAGCTCAGCTTAACGGTTTGGCTGCTGCTCAAGAAGACGCTTCTTTCAAGGAATTGCGCCTTGATTTAGTGGGCCCTTCAATTGGTAGGGAGCTTAAAAGCAAGTCTTTTAATGCTTCAATTATCGTGCTAATCATGATTATTATCTATATTTCCGTAGCTTTTAGGCGCGTTTCTAAGCCAATTGCTTCTTGGAAATATGGCATGGCTGCTATTATCGCCCTAGCTCATGATGTTTTGATAACTTTGGGTGCTTTCGCTGCGCTTGGACATTTTTATCATATTGAAATCAACACGCCCTTTATCGCCGCTATTTTAACTGTTTTAGGTTATAGCGTTAGTGATACTATCGTTGTTTTTGACCGTATCCGCGAAAATCTTCCTAAGAGTCATGAAGATTTTGAAAATACTATTAATACCAGCATCAACCAGACGATTTCCCGTTCTATCAACACTTCTTTTTCCGCCATGCTCGCCTTGATGGCTATTTTATTGTTCGGCGGTAGTACTATTCGAGACTTTGCTCTTGCCCTTTTGATTGGTATTTTTGTCGGTACTTATAGTTCAATTTTCGTGGCTAGCCCAATTCTAGTTGTTTGGCACAAGCTGATGAAAAAATCTCACAATAAAGCTTAAATTTCTGTTTAGTTATTAAGAGGCTGGTTTTCCAGCCTCTTTTTATTTTGCTATAATTATTAACATGAAACTAAAATGTTAGTATGAAACTAAAGTTATTTCCACGGCGTTTATCTTGGTGCGAATTTTTGGATACTATTATTGAGGCTAATTATTTAGCGATTATTTTTTTGGTGCCACTTTGGTTTGCTTATATATTTCCGACTTACCATATGTTCGAGTTGAACAAGATGGTAATTTTTCGAATTTTAGTGTGGACCTTATTTTTCTTGACTACCTGTCGCTTAGCAATTAATCTACCCATTAGGTTCGATAAAAGCAACCAACAGATTATAAAAGAATGGTTAAAAAAATATTTTTTAATTCCCGTCATCTTGCTTACAGGACTAATTTTAATTTTGCCATTTTCTCTTGACGCTGCTAAAAGTTTTTTCGGTTCCTATGAACGCCAGCAGGGGCTTGCTAGTCAATTATACTATTTCTTCTGGGCGGCGTTAATGTTTTTTAATTTAGCTTTTACGACCACGTCTTTACTGCAGAAACGTTTGAAAAATATCGCCTTAGCCGCCGTTCTATCTGGATTTGTAGTGGCTGTCTACGGTATTTTACAAATTTTGAATATTGATTTTATAGCTTGGCCCGAACCACCGCATTTAACGGGCCGAACCATGTCTACCATAGGGCAACCGAATTTTCTTGCCTCCTTTCTTTTACTAGTTATTCCGCTAAGCGCATATTTAGCTTATGCCAGTAAGAATTTTTATCGCCGATCTTTTTTCGGAGCTGTCGTTATTTTACAAATTATTTGTTTATTCTTTACCGCTAGCCGTGGTGGTTTTTTGGCATTTTTTTTGATGCTAGTTGTTTTTGGTGGCTTTTTTCTGATAGCTAGTCGACTAAGCAAAAAAATTAAAATCGGCATTGTTACTTTGTTAATTATTTTGGGTGTTAGCGGTTTAGGAATAATGGAATTAGTAACGCCGGGAAGAGTCAAAGAATCTTTTGATTTAAAAAGAGGTAGTTTGGCAGCTAGAGTTTTCTTTTTTCAGTCAGCCGCCGATGCTATTATAGAAAAACCTGTTTTTGGCTACGGTTTAGAAAATAGTGATGAAGTTTTTATTAGATATTATGAAAGAGATTGGGCATTATATGGACAAGTTAGCGCTAACGCTGATAGAGCCCATAATCTCATTCTAGATATTTTGTTAGTATCGGGATTTTTCGGCTTAATATTGTTTGGTATTTGGTATTATTCAGTTTTGCGTTTGGGTTGGCAGGAAAGTCGCAGGGGGAATAATCAATTTTTAGCTCTAGCACTTTTCCTGGGACTTGTTGGTTACGTCGCTTCTTTACTTTTTAGCTTTACGATTGTCGCTGGCGAAGTATATTTCTGGTTATTTTTTGCTGTTCTAGCAGTAATTAGCGCTCGTTCTAATAATCAGCCGATTATTAATTTAGGCGCTTCTGCTAATTATTCTTTGACTTCTTCTTATCGAGTCTATGGACGGACCGCAGTTATTTTATTAGTTCTAGTTATATCAGGTTGGCAAATTTATCGCCACGCAACTACGCTGCGGGCTGATTATTATCAGAATGAAATAAATGCCGCTATCGGTGATTTGGATTTCGTATATGCTGCAGTTTTATATCAACAAACTCTCAATATAAATATTAATTCTGTTCAGAGGGAGAAGATTGATTATTTTTTTGGCAATGCCTTAAGTAATTATTGTAGTTATAGTCCTTTTCGGGATGCGGCTGAGGAGCTAATCTTGAAAAGGAAAATTTCGGAAATTAGATTTCGTTTATCCGATTATTCCTATGTAAATTTATTTTTGAAAGCTAAGTTAGCTAGTTGCCTCAACGAGCTAGAGGCGGCTGATTATTATTTTTCTTTAGTTACAGAAATATCTCCTGAATGGCCTTTAGTTCATTTAGCCAGAGGGCACCATTTTTACTTACACGGAAACATGACGGAAGCAGAGAAGTATTATCAACTAGCAGATATTAACCTCCCCGATCTTACTAGTCCGCTAATAAATCATGAACATCGCCAAGCAGTGATTAATTACAAATTTTTAATGTATAATAGTTTAGGAGAAGGTTATTTCCGCCAGAGAGAATATAGGCGAGCGGAGAAATTTTTTCAGGCAGCTTATCGGCAGCGCCCAGAAGAATATCCCCTACTTAAAAAAATTGCTGACTCTTATTATTTGCGTGGCGATTTAGATAATGCCCTTAAATATGTTAGGCAGGGATTACAATTTAGCCCCGGAGATTATAGTTGGTTTGTTGCCCTAGCAGCCTTAAATTTTGAAAAAGGTGATGTTTCAGAAGCAATCACGCAGATAGAAACAGCTATTTCTTTAGCTCCTGAAACAGAAAAATCGCGGCTTGAAAATTTGATAGCCGATTATCAGAATAAACAATAATTTTTATGTATTATTTCTTTATAGCAATTTCTGCTTTAGCTGGTTTAATAATTGGTAGTTTTCTTAACTGTCTGATTTGGCGAATTTATAAAGAAGAAACAATGATGGGTCGTTCTTATTGTCCGCAGTGTTCGCATCAACTTGCCTGGAAAGATAATATTCCCATCTTTAGTTTCTTATGGTTGCGTGGGCGCTGTCGTTATTGTCAGCAACCGATTTCCTGGCAATATCCTTTAGTGGAATTTGTTACCGCTGTTTTATTTACTCTTTCTTTTGTTGTTAATTCCAATTCTCCAGATTTACCGGCCTTATTAGCGCGCGATTGGCTTTTGATTTCTACTTTGATGGTTGTTTTTGTTTATGATTTACGCTGGCAAATGGTGCCGATGATTATTGTTTGGCCGATGATAGCTTTGGCGGCTGGTTTGAATCTGTTCATCGGTTATGGCTGGCAAGATATTTTCTTATTTGGCGCTCTAGGTGCTTTATTTTTTCTGATTCAGTATTTAGCCACTTCCCGTCGCGGCTTAGGAGAGGGTGATATTTGGCTTGGATTACTTATTGGCGTCTCTTTACCGCAGGCTGGATTATTAGCATTGGCTTTAGCCTTGGCTTACTTTTCTGGCGCTTTTGTCAGTCTTATTTTACTTGCTAGTCGTCAAGAGGGCTGGAAATCTAAAATCGCACTTGGCCCCTTTCTAGCTTTTGGTGCTATTATTACTCTAATTTATGGTGATAAGCTGCTCAACTGGTATTTGCGGCTGCTCTAGAATTGTTAAAATCTTTTAAATTTTGTATAATATTAACAGTAAATAATATTGTAAAAATATTGCGGTATTTTTATTAAAAGCGCAATTACAAGAATCACTATGAAAGAAAATATTATCGCCGGCCTGGACATCGGCTCCACCTCCATCCGCCTAGTTATCGGGCAAAGAATTTCTGGAGTCGCTGGCGATGAGCTCCAAATTATTGGTGCCGTTTCCGGCCCAACCGCTGGAGTTAATCGCGGTATCGTCAATAGTATCGAAGAAACTACTTCTTCGATTTCTGCTGTTTTAGAAAAAGCAGAAAGACTGGTTGGCGTTCCGATTAGTCGCGTCTGGGTGAGTATTAATGACCCTCATATTAAGTGTGAGCGCTCGAAGGGAGTGGTGGCGGTCGGCCGTAGCGACGGAGAAATTGGCGACACGGATGTTAATCGAGCGATTGAAGCTGCTCGTGCTTTAGCTGTGCCGGTTAATTATGAAATTTTACATGTAATTCCGATAAGGTTTAGCGTTGATAATCAGGCCGATGTGAAGGATCCAATTGGCATGAATGGTATTAGGCTGGAGGTGGAGACTTTAATTGTTCAGGGATTAAGTACACAAATAAAAAATTTAACCAAAGCGATATATCGCACTGGTTTAGAAATTGAAGATTTAGTTTTAGCGCCGTTAGCGGCCGCTGAAGCGGTAGTTAGCTCCAAGCAAAAGGAATTAGGCGTTGCTTTGATTAATTTAGGCTCCTCGACAACCTCATTAGCAGTATATGAGGAGAGAAACTTGATTCACACCGCTATTTTGCCAATAGGAGCTGAGCATATTACCGCCGATGTTGCTATTGGCTTGCGCTGTCCAATTAATTTAGCCGAGCGTATTAAACGCGAATATGGCAGTGCTGCTATTTTTCAAAATGAATCTGGAGAAGATGACATTGATATTTCTCGTTTAGTTAAAGAGGAAGAAATAAATGATGATATTCAAACAATTTCTCGTAAGTATGTTGCTGAAATTATTAATGCCCGGGCTGAGGAAATTTTTGAGAAAGTTGATAATGAGTTTAAAAAAATTGATCGCTCTGGCATGTTGCCGGCCGGTGTTATTTTCGTCGGCGGCGGTTCAGAATTGGACGGACTGATTGAGGCGGCGAAGAAAAAATTACGCCTACCAGCAGCAGTTGGTGTTTCTAAAAATATTAATGTTGTTATTGATAAAGTAAAAAATCCAGAATTCTTGACCGCCCTTGGATTAGTTATCTGGGGAAGTAATGCGGATACGGACTTGGCTCCGGCCGGAAAATTTAAGAAGAACATTAGCGGACTTTTGGACAAGACCAAGGGATTTTTTAACCGGATAATTCCAAAATAATAAAAGAAATTTAAACATAAGAGCGCCCGGCTTTTCTAAAAATTTTAGAAGCTCTCAGGCGCGAATGATTGTATGGCTGAAGTAAAACCAGAAATAGAAACATTTGCGAAGATAAAAGTCGTCGGTGTCGGCGGCGGCGGTAATTCCGCTATCAATCGCATGATAGACAGTGGCGTCAAGGGCGTTGGCTTTGTCGCGGTAAATACTGACATCCAGGCCCTACATCATAACAAGGCCGGAGAAAAGATTCACATCGGCAAAACGGTTACCAGGGGACTAGGAGCAGGGATGAATCCTGATTTGGGTAAAGCAGCCGCAGAGGAGTCGGAAAATGAGCTGAAGGAGGCCCTGAAGGGCTGTGACATGGTTTTTGTCACCTGTGGCTTAGGAGGAGGCACTGGCACAGGCGCTTCGCCGATTGTCGCGCAGATTGCCAAAGAGCAAGGAGCCTTAACGGTGGCGGTAATAACCAAGCCTTTTATGTTTGAAGGTGGACAGCGCAAAAATGTTGCTGACCGTGGTTTTGCTGAATTGGCTGACAAAGTAGATGCTATTATTACTATATCTAATGATAAATTATTGCAGGTTATAGATAAGAAAACCTCTTTGTTAGAGGCTTTCAAGATTGCCGATGATGTTTTGCGTCAGGGAGTTCAAGGAATTGCCGAGATAATTACGGTTCCTGGTGTTATCAATGCTGACTTTGCGGATGTTAAAACGATTATGTCTAACGCTGGTTCTGCCTTGATGGGCATTGGTACGGCCACGGGTGAAAATAAGGCCGTGGAGGCGGCTAAGCAGGCAATAAACTCGAATTTATTAGACATGTCTATTGATGGTGCCCGCGGTATCGTCTTTACAGTTACTGGCGGTGCTGACTTGAGCATGTCTGAGGTTAACGAAGCGGCTAAGATTATTACTGCCGCTGCCGATGAGGACGCTAAGATTATCTTTGGCGCTGTCATCGATGAGAAACTAAAGGATCAGATTAAGATTACGGTAGTAGCGACTGGCTTTGATAGTCATAATCAGAATAAGAAGAGTGAAGCGGCTAAGCCAGCCTACACCCCTAACACCTTTATTTCGGAAAAGGAGAATGAAAAGGAAGATTTAGCGGCTCGCGAGGACAAAAACAAGACAAAATTTTCCTCAGTATTTAAGAATCTGCCACTTAAACCAACGCTGGATAATAGAAAGCCAGAAAAACCAGCGACAGAAGAAGATGATGACCTGAGCGTACCGGCTTTTATCAGAAAAAAGATGGGCTAGGGCCAATAAAACATAAAGACTTAAAAGAGCCGTATCGATGATACGGCTTTTTATATTTATATTTATTTAATTTTAATTTTTAGCTGTGGATAACTTAAAAAATTCTCCCTAATTATTTTAAAATTAGCTGAATTGACCCGAGGGTTAAATTTTGTTAAAATAGGAATACATACAACATTTAGTGGCCAGGGCACTAAAAAGTCCACAAAATATGGTTTTTCCTGGGAAAATCAATAAAAGCTTATGAAATGCCCAATTTGTTATTACCCCGATACTAAAGTTGTTGATTCCCGGGTAGCGACCGATGGATTATCTATCCGTCGTCGTCGAGAATGTTTGAAGTGTTCCTTCCGCTTTTCTACTTATGAAGAGATAGAATTATTGGATTTAGTCATTGTTAAGCGCGATGGCCGTCGCGAGTCTTATAGTAGAGAAAAATTGGTCGGTGGATTAAAAAAATCTTGTGAAAAACGGCCGATTACTGAGGATCGTTTCAAGCGCTTGATTCATGCGATTGAAAGAGACTTACAGCGCCTCAAAAAAACAGAAATAACCTCGAGCCAAATCGGACAGGCGGTGATGAGAAACCTAAAGAAGATTGATACGGTTGCCTATATTCGTTACGCTTCGGTTTACGAATCATTCAAAGACGCTCAAGAATTCCGTAAGGAGATTAACAAGCTCATCAAAGATAAAAATAAGTAATTATCAAATCCCTATGTCCGAGACCATCAGCAAAATCATCAAACGATCCGGCGATATCGTCGATTTCGATCAAGACAAAATTGTTCGCGCTATCCACAAAGCAGCCACAGCTGTTGATTTGGATGACAAACATTTAGCTAAAAAGTTGGCCGACCAGGTAGTGCTAAAAGTAAACCATAAGTTTCATAAGAACAGCATTCCGGCGGTTGAAGAAATTCAGGATGTCGTTGAAGAGGTGCTGATTGAAAATGGTTATACGAAAATCGCCAAGTCCTATATTCTTTATCGCGAACAGCACAGACAGCTTCGTGATATTAACGACGCTACTGCTGATGAAAAATTAATGGAAGATTATTTGGGACGAGCTGACTGGCGCCTGAAAGAAAATAGTAACATGAGCTTTTCTGTTCAGGGTTTAAATAATTATATTGCCTCAGCTATTTCTGCCCGCTATTGGCTGAATAAGATGTATCCGGAAAATATTAGGAAGGCGCATATCGAGGGCGACATGCACATTCATGATTTAGGCTTGTTGGCTCCTTATTGTTGTGGTTGGGACTTGAAAGATTTATTAGTTAAAGGATTTAGAGGAGTAAGCGAAAAAGTCCAAAGCAACCCCCCTAAGCACTTTCGTAGCGCCTTAGGTCAGATTATTAATTTTTTCTATACTCTTCAGGGGGAAGCAGCTGGAGCCCAGGCTTTTGCTAATTTTGATACTTACCTCGCTCCTTTTATCCGTTATGATAAATTGACCTACGAAGAAGTAAAGCAGGGCTTGCAGGAGTTCATGTTTAATATCAACGTTCCGACTCGTGTTGGTTTTCAGACCCCCTTTACTAATGTGACTTTAGATGTAACGCCATCACCGATGATAGGCGAGGAAAATGTGATTATTGGCGGCAAATTGATGCCAGAAAAATATAAGGATTTTCAAAAAGAAATGGACATGTTTAATCAGGCTTTTGCCGAGGTGATGTTGGCCGGCGATTCAACTGGGCGCGTCTTTGGATTCCCGATACCAACTTACAATATTGATAAGGAATTCGATTGGGACAAGGAAAGCATGAAGTCAGCCTGGGAAATGACTGCTAAATATGGAATTCCTTACTTCTCAAATTTTGTTAATTCTGACATGAATCGCGATGACGCTCGCTCTATGTGCTGTCGCTTAAGATTGGATAATCGTGAGCTGCGCAAACGCGGTGGCGGCCTATTTGGCGCCAATCCCCTTACTGGTTCTATTGGCGTAGTTACTATTAATCTTGCTCGCCTAGGTTACTTGTCGAAAAGCAAAGATGAATTTAAAGAAAGATTGCTCTCCTTGATGGAAACAGCTAAAGAAAGTTTAGAGATAAAGCGTAAAGTAGTGGAAAAATTTACCGAAGACCGACTTTATCCTTACTCCATGTTCTATCTAGAAAATATTAAAGCTAGATTTGGTGAATACTGGAAAAATCACTTCTCTACCATCGGTATTAATGGCATGAATGAAGCGATTATGAATTTGATGGGCAAAGATTTAACTAGCCCCGAGGGACAGGCTTTTGCTGGAGAAATTCTGGATTATATGCGAGAAAAGTTAATGGATTTTCAGAACGAGACTAATACCCTTTATAATTTAGAAGCTACGCCGGGCGAGGGTTGCACCTATCGCTTTGCTAAAAAAGACCAACAGCTTTATCCAGGAATAATTTGCGCCAATACCGAGGCCGTGAAGAATTTAGGAGCTGATCCTTATTATACTAACTCAAGTCATTTGCACGTTAATCATACCGATGATATTTTTTCTGCCCTTGATCTTCAAGATAAGCTGCAAACTAAATATACTGGCGGCACCGTTTTACATGGTTATTTAGGAGAAAGAATGCCGACTGGCGAGTCAGCTAAGAAATTAGTTAAAAGAATAGTTGAGAATTATCGTCTCCCTTATTTCACTATCACCCCGACTTTCTCTATCTGTCCGAAACACGGTTATTTGTCCGGAGAACATAAATTTTGCCCGAAATGTGACGAAGAAATTGGCTACAAAGAAACAGTTGGAGAGATTCGTTCCGCTGATCAAAATCAAGTCTAGTCAGTTCTTGTCAATTTGTAATTTATCAATTTTTAATTTATAATTTAAATAATCGTTAAGCTTGTTTCGCTCTTAAAATAGCGTGACAAGATGGCGCAAAAATATATGAGTCCCATGCAAACTCAAAGACAAGAATGTATCGTTTATAGCCGTGTTGTTGGCTGGCTAACTCCGGTTAAGAATTATAATCCTGGCAAAGCTTCGGAATATAAAGATAGAAAAACCTTCAAGGTGCAGGCTAATTAATTAATAGAAAAAGCTATGATTATCGGTGGTCTAGAGAAATTGTCTCTACTTGACTACCCCGATCATCTAGCGGCTATTATCTTCACCCAAGGATGTAACTTTAGATGTCACTTTTGCTACAACCCCATGCTTGTCCTGCCCCGCAAGGGAGAGGATGAAAAAAATAAAAAAGAAAAAGGTTTTTCTCCACTTTCCTCCGAAGACCTTTTTCTTTTTTTACGGGAAAGATATGGTCGTTTAGACGGTGTAGTTATTACTGGCGGCGAGCCAACTTTACATCTCGACCTGCCGGCTTTTATCAAAAAGATAAAGAAAATTGGATATGACGTTAAGCTGGATACTAACGGAACTAATCCTGAAATGTTGACAGAATTAATAGAAAAAAAGTTGATTGATTATATCGCCATGGACTTGAAGGCGCCCCTAGACAAGTATGCGGAGACAGTTGGCGTCAAGACGAGCTGTAATAATCTCAAAAAAAGTGTTAAGATTATCTTAAAGAGTGGTTTGCCGCATGAATTTCGGACGACCGTTGTTCCTGGTTTACTAGAAAAAGATGATTTTCAGAAAATGGGCGCATTAATCAAGGGAGCGGATAATTGGTATTTACAAGCTTTTAAATCTGATACGGAATTAGTTAATCCGGATTATCGCGGCCATAAAGCTTTTTCTAGTCGACAGATGAAGGAATTCGCTGTTTTAGGAGCAAAGGTTGCCGGAAAATGTGAAATTAGGGAATAGTGTTTCTGGAAAATGTGAAATTAGGGAATAAATATGAATAATATGTTAAAAAACGACGTTTTATCCACCGATAAACCAGAATCGGCAGCATCATCAATATCTTCAGCAGTGAAGCCAGAGAAAGAGTCTGCTCAAGATGGGAAAGTAATGGTGGACATCTTGGCGCAGATGGAGAAGAATGAGCAAACAAACAGGGAAATTTTAAAGGCGGTTAAGTTTATTAAAAGTCATTATTTCTGGCGTTGGATTTTTAATATAACTAAAGTTATCGTTCTGATAATGATAATCGTGCTTGGCATAGTGTCTTGGGATAGCATTGTTGAACTGATTAGAGCCACCATTGAAAGCTATATTAGCAATATGGCGGCAAGTCAATAAAATTTTAAGTTAGAGATAATCATATAACTGCTATGGCTGGCAATATCGCGGTATTCGCCCAGACAAATTATCGCAATGAGCTGAAAAAATTCGGCATTAAAACTGACGACCGGCGCCGTCATATGTATTTGATTGGGAAAACTGGTATGGGTAAGTCGACCGTTTTGGAAAATATGATTATCGACGATATTCGTAACGGTTATGGCGTAGCGGTTGTTGATCCGCATGGTGACTTGGCAGAAAAAATTATTGAATATATTCCAACTAATCGCGTAAACGATGTTGTTTATTTCAATCCCTCAGATATCAATTACCCGATTGCTTTTAACGTTGTTGAACAGGTCGAGTCTCATTTGCGCCACTTGGTCGCTTCCGGTTTAATAGGTGTTTTTCAGAAATTATGGGCTGATTCTTGGGGGCCACGCTTGGAATATATTTTAAGAAATGCGATTTTAGCAATTCTAGATTTTCCTGGTTCTACTCTTTTGGGTGTTGTGCGCATGCTTTCTGATAAGGGTTATCGCAAGCGCGTCGTTGCTAATATTAAAGATCCGGTGGTGAAAGCTTTCTGGGAGAAAGAGTTTTCTGGTTATGCTGACAAATTTGCCTCTGAAGCGGTTTCACCTATCCAGAATAAAGTCGGACAGTTTTTATCTAGTTCTTTAATGCGTAATATTATCGGTCAAGTTAAATCAGCCATTGATATTCGCGATATTATGGATAACGGCAAAATCCTGATTATGAATTTGTCCAAGGGGCGTATCGGTGAGGATAACTCTGCCTTACTGGGCGCAATGATGATTACTAAAATTCAATTGGCCTCGATGAGTCGAGTTGATTTGCCTGAGAATGAAAGGCGCGATTTTTATCTTTATATCGATGAGTTTCAAAATTTTTCTACGGACAGTTTTGCTAATATTTTGTCGGAAGCAAGAAAATATCGTTTGAATTTAATTTTAGCGCACCAGTATATTGAACAGCTAACGGAAAAAGTTAAGCCAGCAGTTTTTGGTAATGTAGGAACTTTGGTTGTTTTTCGAGTTGGCGCAGCTGATGCAGAAGAGTTGGTTAAAGAATTCACGCCGACCTTTACCGAAGAGGATATTGTTAATCTTCCTAAATATGAAATGTATTTGAAATTAATGATAGACGGCATTGCTTCTTCACCTTTTTCTGCTATTGGTTTACCGCCTTTGCGTCAAGAAGAAAAAACGGACAATACTGAGAAGGTAATTAATTATTCACGAGAAAGATACGCGACGCCTCGCGAGTTAGTAGAAGAAAGAATTATGAGCTGGCATGAAAGTTATGGTGAAGATGATAGGCCGCCAGCACGTCCATCAAAAGGAGCATCAGCGCCCGCCGCTTTCAATCGGGGAGCGTCCGCTCCAGCAGCTTTCAATCAAGGAGCGTCAGCCCCGGCTACTTCTGCTGGGCCAGTGATAACACAAGTTGCGGGCAGTCAAGCAGGCGGTGGGTCGACACCAAGGGTTAGTCGTCAAAATGAAGCCTTAAGAAAGAATGAATCTGGTGATTTTAATGCAGCTAGTCGGGAACAGGTAACCTTAAGGCAAGTCCCTGGAGGGCAAGTCCAAGAAAGAAAAATGCCTACTAGATCAGGCGCACCGGGCAAAGCATCTGCCTATCAAAAGGAAGAAGAAGGACATGAGACAACTTGTTCCAGTTGCGGCGCTATAACACATACCATTTTTATTCCTGATGGCGTTCGTCCGGTATATTGTCGTACCTGTCTAAGTCAAAAAAAAGAAGAAAAACGCTTAGAAACGGAAATGCGTCGCCAAGCTAAGGAAATTGAAAGAAAAAATTTAGTAGAATTAAATACAGATAGTCAAGAAGCAGAAACAGAAAGTGCGTCTTTATCATTAACAGATTTAGCTAAACTAAATCCGGTTGATTTCCGGGGACGATCAATTAAGCCTTTCTCTCGGCCGGTTAGCGATAATAGCACGCTTAAACGTTCAACATTAGAAAAATCAGCAGGAGCTTCTTTAGCGAATCAAAATGATCTTAATGGCGTTAGTGCCGATGAACAAGATTTACCTGAAGGCGAAAATATCGATATTTTTGCTTGAACCTATAATAAATTAGCGCTGTAGTCGGTAATATTAAAAGTTAGCTCTGTTTATTTTTTAAAATTTAAATTTATTTTCATGTATTTATTTTTCGATACTGAAACAACTGGATTGCCGAAAAATTATCAAGCCCCCCTTGATGATTTTTCTAATTGGCCGCGAGTTGTCCAGATTGCCTGGAGCTTATATGATTTTAATGGCAACCATTGGGAGAGTCATAATTATATTATTAAGCCCGATGGCTTCGTAATTTCTGAAGAAGTTGCTAAAATTCATCGCATCACTCAGGCTCGAGCAGAGCAGGAGGGAATTGAGTTAAAGAAAGCGCTGGAGCACTTTCTGACCGATGTTAGTCGTTCCACTTATTTAGTTGCTCATAATATTGAATTTGATGAAAATATTGTTGGCTCTGAGTTGTTACGTCTTAAATTTAATAATCCTCTACCAGCCGCTAATAAGATTTGTACCATGAAACGAACAGCAGACGTCTGTCGCATCCCTAATGGCCGCGGTGGCTATAAATGGCCCAACCTGACTGCTTTATATACTTTCTTGTTCAAAGATATCTTTCCGGAAGCACATGACGCAGCTTTTGATGTTAAAGCTTGTGCCGATTGCTTCTTTGAGCTCAAAAGAAAGAACTTGATTTAAGCTTTGTCTTGGGTTAATCTTTATTTTCAGGTAATAGGCTTTTATCATTAAAATTCTTTTATGGAGCATGGCTCTCATTTTCTGCGCGTTGGTAAGGCGACCGATTTAACTGGCCGCGATTTTAAAATTTATCGAATATTAGAGATTTTACCAGGGGCGCTGTCTATTGGCACCTTGGTAATATTGTTATTACTATCTTATTTACAGCCTGTTTTCGTGGCTTATTTTATTATTGCCTTTAGCGTTTATTGGCTGCTTTTGGTCATTTATATGGCGATTTTTTTAATCGCTTCTTATCGACACTTGAAAAAAGGCCTAAAAACCGATTGGCGCGCTAGATGCGAGAACTTAGCGGCCGGAAATTATGATGCTGAAGGCGCCTCAGTTGCCTGTCTTGCCCGACAAGGTTGGTCTTGGCAGGATGTTTGGCATCTAATTGTTTTGCCTACTTATAACGAAAACGTTGAGATTATTCGTGCTTCTTTAGAGGCAATTGTTCAGGATGGTTTTCCAACGGATCGTTTAATTGTGGCTCTGGCGATTGAAGAAAGAGCTGGTCCTCTTGGTCACGAAAAAGCAGCTATTGTTCAGAAGGAATTCGGCGATAAATTTGGTCGCTTCATGATAGTTTTTCATCCAGATGGCATTGAGGGAGAGCTGAAAGGCAAGGGCGCTAATCAAGGTTGGTGTGTTAAGGAGGTTAAGCGCGATTTAATAGACAAGGAAGGCTTTGACTATAATAAAATTCTAATTAGTGTTTTCGATATTGATACTATCGTTCGATCAGGATATTTTTTCGCTCTGACGCATAAATTTTTGACAGTCGATGAGCCTTATCGTGCCAGTTATCAGCCAATTCCAGTTTATCATAACAATATTTGGCGCGCACCGTTTTTTTCTCGCGTGGCCGCCTCCTCTAATACTTTCTGGCAGATGATTATGCAAGTTAGGCAAGAAAGTTTGGTTACCTATTCTTCTCATTCCATGACCTTTAAGGCATTAGCTGATATTGGCTTTTGGTCGCCTAAGAGTGTGAGTGAAGATTCACGTATTTTTTGGCATTGTCTTTTACATTACAACGGCGACTATCGAGTTGAACCGATTAGCTTTGATGTTTCAATGGACGTTACTTGTGATACTAGTGTGCCTAGAACTGCTTTAAGTTTATATAAACAACAGCGTCGCTGGGCTTGGGGAGCAGAGAATATCCCCTATCTTTTATTTAATACTATTAAGATGTGGAGGCGCCCAGGTTTTAAAAAAGGAGTTGTTGCTGGTCATATTTCTATTCAACTTTACGGTTTTCATGCCTGGGCTACTAATGCTTTGATTATTGCTGTTTTAGGTTGGATGCCAATGGTGTTAGGAGGAGATCGTTTTAACGCTACCGTTCTTTCAGGTAACTTGCCGACAGTAACGCAGAATTTAATGAGTTTCGCGATGGTTGGTTTAATTTTATCTGCCATTGTTTCTGCCTTACTTTTACCCAAGCGACCAAAGGAGCATACCGTCTGGAAAAATATTTTGATTACCCTGGAATGGTTTTTAGTACCAGTAGTCATCATTTTTTTCGGAGCCATTCCCTGTCTCGATGCTCAGATTAGATTGATGCGCGGAAAGTACATGGGTTTCTGGGTGACGCCAAAAATGAGAGCTTAATTTGTAATCGTTAGTTTACCTGTTATTAGCACTTTTCTTAGCAAAGAAATTTTTTTTGGCGCGAGTGAGAAAGCTATGTTATAATATAAGGCATGGTAAAGTCAAAAATCAGGCCGCGCAGCTTCAATGCCGGTCATCCTGTTCATGATCACAGCTTCATTTACCGCCTGGTTACCAGCCAGCGGTTTTTAGCGATTGTTGGCCTAGCTTTATTGGTCTTTATATCTCTACCACTGGCTAAAACTTATAGTCAGAAGAAAATAATTGAGCAAGAAGTCGCTGAGATGCAAGAAGCCATTAAACGCTATGAGCGGGAAACTGCTGAGCTACAGGAGATGATTCAATATTTAGATTCAGAACAATCTTTAGAATCGCAGGCGCGCCTGAATCTTAATTTAAAGAAACCGGGCGAGACTGTAGTAGTAATAGAAAGAGAAGAAGCCAAGAGCGTCTCAGGACGGCTTAGTTTAGAAAGAGTGGAAGAGAAAAGTAATTTGAAAAAGTGGCGAGAATATTTTTTCGGTATTTAAAAAATAAAAAACGAGCCATGCCCGTTTTTTATAATTTGGAGCCGAGAATGGGGATCGAACCCACGACCTACGGTTTACGATACCGTTGCTCTACCAGCTGAGCTATCTCGGCCTAATGATGAGCGGGTGAGCGGAATCGAACCGCCTTCTTCAGCTTGGGAAGCTGACGTAATGACCATTATACAACACCCGCTAAAGCCGCTATAAATTTAAAGATGACAAAAACATTATAATCTTAAAGAACAGCCTTAGTCAATAAAATCAAGAAATTATGAAGAAAAATATAACAATCTTAGCTTTAGCTTTTTTGTTGCTAGTTTCTCCGTTAGCCGCACCAGTTGCTAATGCGAAAATAGAAATTAATCGTCATCCGCTCGCCTTTACGGCTGAGCCGACTTTATTTGTTTCAGAAAATAGCGAGCGTTATAAAATACCCTGGGAGTGGGAACCGTTAACCCCAGCTTATGAATATTCTTTTTTAACCCCCGGTTTTTATGACCCCAGTCGTCCTTTAGAAGTTAAGATTTACTATCCGCAGAAAAGCGATAGACTGAAACAGATTTTTTCTTTTGATTTTCTCTCTAGTGTTTGGCGACCAGTGCCAACTAAAGATAATCCAGCGGAGCAGTATGTAAGTATGACAACTGACGCGACCTCTGCTTGGCTGATTGTTCTAGCTCAGCCAGAAGTAATGACCGTTGGTAATGCTAGTTGGTATAAATATAAAGAAGGCTTATTTGCCGCTTCGCCGGATTTTCCTAAAGGCACAGTTTTGCGTGTTCATAATGTTAACAATGGTAAATTTGTCGACGTAACAGTAAACGATTACGGACCAGATCGTAAAATTCATCCCGATAGAGTAATTGACTTAGATAGAGTTGCTTTTGAAAAAATTGCACCGTTAGGGGCAGGGATAACAAAGGTGCGATTAGAGGTATTGAAGGAAATTCCAACCGCTGCCGCTAAAGCGGCTACGCAGTTATCAGAAAAACCAGTTATTACTGCCTCTTCCGCGATTATCATGATGGAGCACGATGGACGCGTTCTTTTGAATCAGGCTGAGAGTAAGGCGGTACCGATTGCTAGTCTGACTAAGTTGGTGGCTGTCCGAGTTTTTTTAGATACTAACCCTGATTTGAAAAAAATTGTGACTTACAAGAAACAGGATGAGCTGTATAATTATGAACATTGCGAACCCTGGGAGTCATCACGCTTGCGCGTCTCCGATGGAGAAACTATGACTGTGGAAAATTTGTTGTACAGCACCTTAGTTGGTTCGGCTAACAACGCGATTGAAAGTTTAGTGAGAGCGAGTAGTTTGAGTAGAGCGGAGTTTATTACGCGCATGAATAAAGTGGCGAAAGATTGGGGCGCCAAGGAAACTAAATTTGTGGAGCCGAGCGGATTGGCCGTGGACAATGTGAGTTCTCCGCGCGATTATGCTATAATGACTAAAGAGATTTTCAAGACTCCTTTAATCCAAAAAATTAGCACAACTCAGACTTATACTTTTTCTACTTTAAATACCAAGAAAAGTCATACTTTGAATAACACTAATCAGTTATTAAAAAATACCGCCTACGAAATATTGGGTTCCAAGACTGGTTATTTGCATGAAGCCGGTTACTGTTTAATGACTAGAGTTAAAACTCCTCAGGGAAACATGGTTGTCATTAACCTGAATTCCCGCACGAGGGCGGAAAATTTCGCCGATAATGAAAAATTAATCCGTTATGGTTTGCGCGTTTTAGGGACGAATTAAATTAAGCGATATGATCACTATCAAAAATATTTCCAAAGCCTATACCCGCCAAGCAAAGATCTTGAGTGATGTTAGCTTGGAGATAGACCCGGGGGAATTTGTTTCCATTGTCGGTCAGTCTGGTGCTGGTAAAACCACGCTGGTAAAAGTATTGATTGGCGAAGAGCGAGTCGACAGTGGTCAAGTGGTGGTTGGCGATTGGGATATTACTAAAATTTCTAAACGGGAGGTACCTTATTTGCGTCGCCAAATCGGTGTTATCTTTCAGGACTTTAAATTACTTCCGAAGAAAACTTTAGGAGAGAATGTTGCCTTTGCTCTAGAAGTATCCGGCGGCAGTGCAGCAAAAATTCGCAAGATAGTTCCCAGTGTTATGAAGATAGTCGGACTTGAAGATAAGCAGGGTCGTTACCCGCACGAAGTTTCTGGTGGCGAAAAACAACGAGCTGCTATCGCTCGTGCTTTAGTGCATCAACCGAAGATATTATTGGCCGATGAGCCGACGGGAAATTTGGACGCGCTTAATGCTAATGAAATTATTGATTTACTTTTACGCATCAATCGTTTCGGTACGACCGTTATCTTGGTTACTCACAACAAGGAAATCGTTAATCGTTTAAATAAGCGCGTGATTACAATGGAACAAGGCCAGATAATTAGCGATCAGGAGCACGGTAAATATCTGCTTTAATTAATCTCTTTATGTTATCTTTTTTTCGCATTA
>CAYGLM010000003.1:0-34145 GCA_964350915.1 uncultured Gammaproteobacteria bacterium
AAGTATATTTATATTTTATCATTTTTTTATAAAAAAAGGCAGGGGATAAGGCGAAAAATGACATAAAGCAAATAATATTATTTTTTTATTTTAATATTAGACTAAATTAAAACAGTCCTGGAAAATAGGACTGTTTTTTTTGTTTAGGATAGATAGGCGGATTCCGCTACCTTCTTTCGGCTCAGTACCTTGAATTTAGGTCCTTGCCATTTTTCTTCTTTCTTAATTATCAAGAAGAAAATAATAACTGACAGGAATAAGGAGAGGCCAGAAAATATCCAGGCTGTTCTAATAGAAAATTGTTCAGCGATTAAGCCGGTAATTAATAATCCGCCCAAAGCACCTAACTTGGAGAACATGGAATCGAGTGACAAGACTGTCGCCCGATTATGAGAGGGAATTCTTTCGTTAAGGAAATGCTTCCGTAAGGGGCCAATAATGCCGCGGCCAAATTCGTGAATGAAGAAGGCGGTAGCGATGATAAACAATTTGCCCGCCAAAGCACAGGCAATAATTGCGCCGGCAGTGAGTAGTTGAGGAATGATTAAGGCCGATTTTTCTTTCAGTAAATGGCTGACTTTTTTAGAAAAACGTGCTCCTAGGGCCATGCTGACAGCGATGCCTACGTATACCCAGCCTAATTCTGGTGAAGTGAGGCCATATTCCGTTTTGAATAATAGCGCCCACTGCATGTTAAGTGCTTGGACCGAGAAAGCTAGGCAGGCGCCGAAGGACATAATGAGTAGTAAGTCCGGACTTCTAATGCCGTGATTCCAGGCGGATTTAAGTTGGCAGTTAAGACTAGTTTGAGAAGATTTTTCCTGAGATACTTGATGATGCTCTTTAATTTTCAGAGAGAAGAGTCCGACTAAAAGCATCAGGCCCGCAACCGCTAACCAGGGCCAGCCAAGATCAAATCCTCCTAAATAAGCTCCAGCTAAGGCGCCAATAATGTTGCCAGCCGACTTGAAGTGTTGTTCCTGGCGAAATACCCAAGGCTGCAAACTTGATTCGCCGCGTACTTTTAAGGAGTCAACCAGCCAGGCCTCAGCTGCGCCGGAGGAAAAGGTGTGGGCGATGGCAATAATTATTTCGGCGATAATAAACAACCAGAAAGATGAGGCAAAGAAATAGGCTAGGGCGCCGACACTTAATAACAAGCAGCTCAGAGATAAGCTCCGCCCTCTTCCAAAAGTATCAGCGAAACTACCGGTAGGCATTTCTGATAAAAGTACGAAACCCATGTAGAAAGAATTAATGACATTGATTTGCCAGAGATTCATTCCTCTTTCTGCAAGAAAGGGAACGTAGGTCACGAAACAAAAGGAAACTGCCAGCATGCTCGCGGTTTGGAAACCGAGATAGGTGGCGATGATGGGATGGAAAATTAATTTTTTCATAATTTTAAATTTTTAAAGTACATAATTTTTAGATACAGAATTTTCAAATTCTTGATATGCAAATACGGAATTTTTAAACTGATAATTTCTAAATCGATAATTTTGTAGCGTGTTCATAAAAGTAGTGAAGATATAAAACGCCCTTGATTCAGATTTTGAACCAAGGGCGTCGTCAGCGATATTTTATTTAATATTCCTGATTAGGGCAGGGAGAGGGAAGGTTTTGAATATAGTCCATTTAGCCTAATTTGAGAATCATCGCTGGCAGCGCACTTGGCTCCGCCTTTGCCTAGGGAGACAGCAAAAAAGCCGTTATCCTTGATAATGACGGAGTAAGTGGGCATATTCATTTGTTGCCACGATCGATTTCTCATATATAGAATACTTATACTATAGAATACGTAAAAAGAGGATTTTTGTTACAGATAAGCTAAAAAAAGGGGACTAAAGAGAGAGGAGTTGGTGAAAAGGAGTAAATATTGACAAATTTATTAAAGTATGCTATAATGTATTGATAATGAGAACTAGGAGTGCCTGGCAAACCAAGTTCTTTAAAAATTGAATAAAATTAGTAAAAAAACAAAAAATAGGAGGATTTAATGATGAAAATGACAACAAGTATGATTCAGGTATGGCTGCTAACGTTGGTCGTATCTTTCTTTTTAGCTTTTGGACTAGGCGCGATTACGGTCGCTTCTTTTGAGAGCTTATCGGGACTGGGAATTCCCATTGGTTTGGCAATATTTGCCTTATTCTGGCTAGTTACTATGATTAAGGCTTATTTCGAGACCCCTTATAGTTATGTTGATATCGTGGAGCGGTTCGGAAAGTATATTGGTCGCCCGCTGGAACCTGGACCACACATATTGTACCCATATTTCAACTTGGAAGTTATTCGGGCCCGAGTATTTATGCGCCAGCAGAAACTGGACTTAAAGCTAAGTAATGTGACTGATGCATCAGGAGATGTTGAATTTAAGGATTGCTCTTCTTCAATTGATGCGAGCTTCTTTTTTTCGATTGTTAATCCTGAAGCATCAGTCTACGGTATCAATGACCTGTTTGGTAGTTTAAGAGAAAAGACTGGCCATATGCTTCGTTCCTTTTTTGGGATGTATACACTTGATGAAGCAATAAGTCTAAAAAGCTTTTTCAAGATTGAAAATGTTGCTTGCATGCTTGATATTTCTGAGACCTCTCCTGGTGAGGCTAAGCACTATGAAGATTTCAGAAAGTATGCCGTTACTGATGCAGAATTTGAAGCAACTAAGTTTTACCAGATTATCTCTTCTTGGGGAGTAAAACCAGTTGCGATTATTGTTGCTGATATTGATGTCCCGGAAGAAATAAAGAAGCAGCGTAGTCGAAAATTGACCGCAGAAAAAGACAAAGAAGTTGCGGAAATAGAAATTGGAACGGCCGAGAACAAGTCCAGGAGAATGGCGATTGATGCTGAAGCAGATGCTGACAAAATGGCTAAGCTCGGCGAAGGTCAAGCTAAAGCTTTGCGACAAGTGGTTGACAACAGTGGATTACCTAAGGAAAAAGTATCTGACTATTTGATACAGACTAAAAAATGGGAAGCATTGGGTAATAATGCCAATGTGACTATTATCGAGGGTTCCGATACTGCTTCTGAAGGAGTGAAATTGGGCGTTGGTATCAGCGCTGGAACAAAAAAAGAACTAAAAAAGAATTAAGAAATGGCAAAACCTATTAATGTACTTAACACCAACACTCTCGGTAGCAGTCAGACTGCAAAACCGAACGTTGACACCAGCGGAGGAGGAAATAATAGCGACAGTAACGCAGGTCAATCATTTCAGAAAATATTTAATAAAAAGTTTTCTGACTGGCCCATGCCCGTTTTATTTCTTATCTCTGTAGTTGTCGCTCTTCTGGCTCGGTATGCTGCTGGTCTGTTTTTATCCGGTAGCAGTCTCAGTTTCTTTTGGCAAGAGATTTTAAAAATCGTATTTGCCTTCATGTTACTGGCAACTTTGAGCGCACTTTCTAAAAATAGAGTCATTGGGACGGCAGTTGCTATCCTGGTTCTATTGTTTTCTTTTTCTACTATTGCGCGGCACGATTTTACTTCAGAACGCGAAGGTCGTCGCCAAACAAAACTAGAAAAACAGGCAGAAGCAGTGGCCTTAATTAGGGCCGATGCAGAAAACGCAGATTTTTTATTATTAGAACCGAATAAAACGCACGTTTTCAAATTGGAAGCCGGCGAAGAAACTAAATGGAGAGGTTTTCCTGAAAATCGCGCTGGTTCTTATGGTATATCATCAGAAAGCTATGATTATACTGTTTTTTTCACCGACGGTACTAGTTATAAAGGGAATCCGAATACGCCCTTTCCGTTGAAGGGAAAAGTTTTTTTCAAAGTGAGGGCGCACAGCGCGCAAACAGTATATATTACTGTTATGTAGCGGTTAAGCGCAAAAATATAAGGGGACTAAATAAGTCCCCTTTTTTCTTTTCCGATTTGACGCTTTGTGTTATAATGAAAATAATAGGAATAATATAAAAAATATGAAACAGTTAGTCTCTCTCTTTTTTTCGTTAGTTATTTTTTTGACACTACCGATAGTTGCGTTTGCTCAGCCAGGTCCATACGATACCGTCAACCCTCCCGCCCAAACAGGAGCGATTAGATTAGGTAACCCCCTAACAGTTGAAACCCCGCAACAGTTAATCGGACAAATTATTAACTCTGTTCTGGGTGTTGTTGGTTCGCTCGCTCTTCTAATGTTCGTTTACGGAGGAATCACTTGGATGACTTCTTCTGGTAATCAGGAGAAAATTAAGAAGGGTAGAGATATTATTGTCTGGGCAGTTATTGGTCTTGCTATTGTCTTTTCCGCCTATGGGCTTACCAGGGTGATTATTATGGGTGTAGGCGCGAAATAGTCAACTCAAGGTAAGATTTAATGTTTCAGGTAGCGCCCGAGCTCTCCATAATCAACGTTTGACAAGCAAAGAGAATTTATTTATTATAAAGCAGTATTACCTGTCCGCTTTCCGCGCTACCAGGCATACTTTCTAAAAATCGGGTCGATACCAAAGCGGTCAACTGGGGCAGACTGTAAATCTGCTGGCCTTGCGCCTTCGTTGGTTCGAATCCAACTCGGCCCACATTCACGTTCACATCAATTACTGTCTATGCCTATAATAGAT
Source organism: uncultured Gammaproteobacteria bacterium (assembly GCA_964350915.1). Lineage (GTDB taxonomy): Bacteria > Patescibacteriota > Patescibacteriia > Patescibacteriales > UBA12465 > UBA12465. The sequence continues at coordinate 4,584 of CAYGLM010000003.1, forward strand.
CCTGATAAAATTGGTTTAGGGCTAGCGAAGATGCTGACCATCGGCTGCCTGGCTCTTATTATCGTCATCGTTTTGCTTTTATCGATTTAAAAATTTATGCCAGAACTCCCGGAGGTAGAAACGATTAGACGCGACCTGGCTGCCAGTCTCATTGGTCGCAAACTGGCCAGGGTTGAACTCTTAAACCTGAAGACCGCTAGAAATGATGCGGCCTTTTTTGTTAATGCTCTAAGTGGCCGGAGTTTTGAAAATATTGAACGCTATGGCAAGCTTCTCGCTTTTCGTTTGAATAAGTCTAAGGTCAGTTCTTTGAATGAGTCTAAGGCTAACTCTTTGAATAAATCTAAAGCTAGTCAATCAAAAAAGGGTTTAGTTGGCGCTGATTATTTATTAGTTCACTTAAAAATGACAGGTCAATTAATTCTTGAAACTAAGGGGCGTCAATTCGCAGGTGGACATAGTCTGAGTGAAAAATCTTTTTCTGCGGCGGTCGGTGGCGCTTTGCCAAATAAGCATACTCGGGCAATTTTTACTTTTCAAAAAGATGTTGGAACGAATAAAAAAGATGCTGGAACGAAAACCGCGCCTTGTCGACTATTTTTTAATGACTTGCGTAAGTTTGGTTATTTGAAAATCGTGAGCGCAAGTGAACTGGAAAAAATAGTTGCCGCTAGTTATGGACCAGAACCGTTAGCGCCGGAATTTACGGTTTTATATTTAACTGATCTTTTGCGCTCTCGTAAAACTAATATAAAAGCTCTGCTTTTGAATCAGAAATTAATTGCCGGTTTAGGAAATATTTATGTGGACGAGGCTTTGTTCTTGGCTGGTGTTCGTCCGGATAGAATAGCGTCTTCTTTGAAGTTAGAAGAGATTAAAAAACTACAGACGGCCATTAAGCGGGTAATCACACAGGCTATTGCTGCCCGGGGAACTACTTTCAGTAATTATGTTGATTCTTCTGGAAATCAAGGCAACTTTTCTCGCCTACTTAAAGTTTATGGTCGCGCTAGTGAGCCTTGTCGAAATTGCCATCAGCCAATCAGTAAGCAGAAGTTGGCTGGGCGCGGAACTCATTTTTGCTCGGTTTGCCAGAAATAGCCTATTTAAGGAAAAAATTCTGCTAAAATTTGACTTTTATCGATTTTTTATATATTGTTAATTTGTAAATATTAATTTAATTTTCCTAAATTACCCTTATGTCCCAAGACAACATGATGAAGTTGGAATGCACCGAATGCAAGACCACAAACTATCATTCTCACAAGAATAAGAAAATGCTGAAGGAGCGTTTAGAGATGAAGAAATACTGCAACAGGTGTAAATCCCACACTCTTCACAAAGAAACTAAGTAATTAAATATCCGTTGCCGCTTATCCCCAGCTCTTATCCAACTAGGAGAAAGAGCGCGGTGACTGGAACAATCAATATGTCAAAAAGCCTGACCAAGCCCTTCCTGCTGATCCTGGTGCTCTTGGTTATTGTTGGCTGTTATTTTATTTTCCGTTCTTTTATGACGGAACTTTTTGTGGCGGTCATTCTGGTTTCTATCTTCTATAAGCCGTATGAATGGCTGAAAGGAAAGCTGGGAGGCAAGCGCAATCTCTCCGCTCTTATCATGTGTCTATTGTTAGTTCTTGTTATTCTTGTTCCGACTGTTAGAATAGTCGCTTATGCCGGACAGAAATCGGTCGCCGCTTATTCGCAAGCAGTAGTTTTCTTCAATGAGAATGATTTGGGTGACGTTTTACAAGGCGAATCTTTTCAACACGGTATTTTGAAATATTTTAATTTGGATGAGCTTGCAGAAGGTAACGAATATGTAAGTGGCTTCTTCTTAGATGTTTTACAGCGCTCTAGTAATTGGATGATTTCCGGAGCAACTATAGTGGTTAAGGAGACAACTAATTTCATTATTTCACTAGTGTTAATTATTTTGGCGATGTTTTTCTTCTTTGTGGATGGTAAGCGTATGCTTCAAAAGTTGATGTATTTGTCGCCACTACCGAATCGCTACGACAGAGAAATTTTTGAAAAATTCCGAGCCGTCAGTTATACGACTTTTGTCTCAACCTTTGTTACGGCTGGCGCCCAAGGTGTGGTCGGTGCTATTGGTTTCGCTATCGTTGGCTTTCCGGCCCTCTTAGCTGGCGTGCTCGTCGCCCTACTCTCGCTTTTACCTTATATAGGATCGATGATTCTTTATGTTCCTGTTGGAGTTTATTATCTTTTAATCGGAAAAATTTGGCAGGGGGCATTCATTCTCCTTTGGGGCTTCTTAATTATTGGCACAATTGATAACATTATTCGTGCCTATATGATTAAGGGCAAGGCGGAAGTTAATCCAGTTTTTGTTCTCTTTTCTATCATCGGAGGTATTGGCATCTTTGGTTTCTGGGGTGTAGCGCTTGGTCCTTTGATTGTTGCCTTGGCGGTAACGGTTTTCCATATTTATGAATTAGAGTTCTGTAATCAGCTGGAGGGTTGTGATGTGGAAGAAAAAAATAAACCTCAGCCAGTAGAAAATGAGGATTTGCGCCGCATAAAAGAGGGCAAGAAAAAAATTAAAAAATTGTTAGGCAAGGATTAATATCTCAAGTTGACTATATATGTTAGGACCTAAGACTAAAAAAAATTTAGAAGAAGCTTTTGCCGGCGAATCAATGGCGCGCAATAAATATGATTACTATGCTGATGTTGCTCGTCAGGCTGGCTATATTCAAATAGCTAATATTTTTGAAGAAACAGCTCGTAACGAGCGAGAGCATGCTCGGCTTTGGGCTAAGCAACTCGAACTTATTGGTGACACCGAAGCAGATTTAGAGGCAGCCATTGCCGGTGAAGCTTATGAAAATTCTGAGATGTATCCGCGTATGGCGAAAGAGGCTAGGGAAGAGGGTCATGAGGGTATTGCTAAATTATTTGAAAAAGTGGCTGAAGCCGAAAAGGCGCATGAAACTAGATATCGCCGCTTGTTAGAAAATATTAAGCAGGGAGAAGTTTTTAAGCGCCCGGAAGTTAAACATTGGAAATGTGATAATTGTGGCTATATTCATGAGGGTGAAGAAGCGCCTCTTATTTGCCCAGCTTGCTTGAAGAAACAAGAACAGTTTGAGATTTTTGTTGAGACTTATTAAAAAAATATGAGTGATCGTATTGATAAAATTTATTTTTGTCGCATCTGCGGCAATGAAGTCAAATTCGTTGCTGATGGCGGCGGTAAAATAATTTGTTGCGGTGAAGAAATGCGTATCAAGAAGGAGGGTTTTGACTACGAAGAGTAGGGTGAGCTGTTTTATTCGCACGTCTTTATTGTAGTAGATGTAACTCATTGATAAAATGAAAAAGACTGCTTTTTGGGCAGCCTTTTTAAGTTCCGTTGTTTATTATTGACATTATTTTCTAACATTTATAAAGTCTTGTAAAAATCTCTTCTAAATAGTAGAATGAACTCAGCTAATATTGCGGGATTGGTGTAGTGGTAACATGTTTGGCTCCAAACCAAACGCCGGGGGTTCGATTCCCTCATCCCGTGCGGTAAATAAACACAGACTTATTAGGGTCTGTGTTTATTTTTTAACTTTTAGCCAAGGGAGTTAGTTAGTATCTTTAAGAATCTAGACTTAGTCATTCTTAATATTGATAGAGTTTATATTTTTCCAGCCACATCGTCCATGCCAATCTCCCGTTAAGAGCAGGGCATTTAAATGATGTAGGAGATGGGCCTCCTGACTGCAGAATACTTGAAGATTATCTTGTCGAAAATTTTGCTTGTCACCGTCTCGATGATGGACAACTTCTCCGTGAAGTAGTTTTCGGCACAGCATTTTTTCCGCCTTCCAGCGATGTATTAATTTTCCGCTATCTTTAAAGCAAGGATAGTTGTTTAAATTTTTCATATTTTTACAGATTAACCATCTATTATAGCATACTTTAGCTATATTGTCAATATTATGTGAAATCTATCCTTGCAGCATCCGAAGGTATTGATTAAAGAAGATAAAATATGCTATATTTTTTTGATTGTACGTTAACAATATTATTTAATTAAAACATGTAAAAATGGAAGTTTGGAAAGAAAAATGGAATTATGCTCCTATTTTTATAGGCGAAGTAAGTGCTCAAACTAAATTTGATTTTTCTTTACCGCAGATTGCTGAATTGTATAAAGTCTCGTCTCTTGTTTGTAATAATTTTGAAAAAAATGTGATAGCTAAAATTTTAGATATAAGTAAAAATATATTTAAGATAAACAGCCTTAAGCCAATTAAGGTCCACAAAAAACAAATTATTATATTAGATAGAGACGTGATGGTTGATAAGATAGTAGATAGTAATAAAGAAAATGGAAAATGCTCAAATGGTTATATATATGTTTGCAGGAATAATAATAAATCTGTATTCATAAGTGATTTGTCTCACGAACTTGCACATTTGCACTCCTTTTACTCTTTAGGAATAATAGAGCAAGGCGAGAGTAGATGTATTGAAACAATAAGACTTGGTTATAGTCTTAAAAAATCAGATGTTAATTATCTTTACGATGGATTAAATGAAGCGGTGACTGATTTATGGTCTAAAGTAATTTTACGGGAATTATTTAGAGCATATCCTGAGATCTTAACTGAGAATGAGAAGAAAAAAGCTCTTAAGTATTACGCTTATCCTTATCACGTGACTCTTTTAGAGGAGATTATTTTTAACATGACGAGAGGCAATGTTTTAGTTTGGCCATTATTTAAGTCTTATTTTGATGGATCATCTTGCTTCTTAGATTTATTAGAAAAAGAGTTGCTATTATCGCTTGAGCCTATTAAAAAGATGACCAATCAAAAAGAGTCAGCTTTAAAAACTGCCGAGATGATTGGTGGAAGCTCGCTTTTGCAAAAGGTTGTAAACATTTAGCCCCGGAATAATTATTCCGGGCTTTTTTATTTTATCTTTGGAATAGAAATTAAGGAGTGATTATAAATAAGACAATTTCTTAGCTCGTCCATTATTCAGTGTATTAAAAAAACCAAGTTTAGTTAGCTTGGTTTTTTGTATTTTATATATTGCCACAGAATGATAATGAAAAAAAATAGACCGATTACATCCGGGACAAAGATAAAATAACTTTTTATCGTTAGAGAATAAGCTGATCGAGAAATATAGACCAGTAAGGGTAGAATTACCATAGGAAAAGAGAATTCACATCTTCTATTTCTATGGTTTTTAATTACTTGGGACGGCACCGCTATTAGGACCATTAGGGTCGCAAGTACCATTGTTGATGATCCGAAAAAGCTTTGTAAATTTTCCACTTTATTTATTTTTGAATTTGAAATAGGAAAATAACAAAACGAACCACAGGAGGAGAAAAAGAGAATTGGTTATTTCCATCGCCCAAATTTTCATGATGATTGAATAGATCAACCAAAATGAGCAAGAAGCTATGCTCACAAAAACTTGAGCCGAGTGGTAGGAGCCGGAGCTTTTATTCTTCCAGATTTCAATAATCTGAATTCCTACGGTTATTCCGATAATCAGCCCAAGGGCAAGAAAAATAACATCACGATTGGGACTAAAAATCATAACTGGTAGCGCTAGCACCGAGAGGCCGCCGACAATTTTCTCTTTTTTGGTTAACTTTTTAAACCGCAAAAGGTTGACGGCAATTATTAAGGAGATAATCCCCAAAAGGCCATTAATGCTTAGGGCCAAGCTTTGGTTAGTTAGTCCGAATACCGTTACTGCTAAAGCGGAAAAACCAAAAAAAGAATAAAAAGAAAAGGATACTGATTGACCTGATTTTGTTTTTATTATTCTTTGATTTTGTTTCAAGAAGGCAATTGCTTGCAAGATGGTAAAGGCCATGGTGGCCGCAAAACTCAGAGTCAGCATATTGATGCCAAATCCGCTTATTTCAGCAAATTCTATCATTTTATGAAGTTTTTAAGGTTCTACAAAATATTTAAATAACGGGTAATTATAGCATATTTAAAGGATAAAGTCAATAGTGATAAAGCCTATTTGAAATGACTATAATTTGGTAGAATATAGATATAATAATATCTAGGTTGTTTTATTGAAATTTTATGAAAAAAATTTATCTAACGCTTTTATTGATTGTTTCGGTTTTTTCCCTGGCTGCTTGTAACTCAACTGTGAGAAGTGAAAAGAGCAGGGCAAAAGCCATTACCGAGGGGCAACCACTCTTTCAGCAAACAATGGACATCTCTGTACAGTACCTGGACTTACGTTTAAGGACTGATGAAATCCTAACCCAGGCCTCAAGTTACAATGACTTTGCCGAGTGGCAAACTGATCTAAATGTGATTATGGCGGAATGGGCAGATTTAGAAATTAGGGCGACAGAATTTGAGCAAATGGCTGATAAGTATGCTAATAACAAGAAGATAAGTTTACTAAACAATTCCTATTCACCATTTAATAAGGCGCAGGCTGTCTCAACTCAAGAAATTAATGATATTTTTGATAAAGCGCCAGCGGGAAAAAAGATAAAGACGCTAGCTAATCATTTGGGCGTTGATGCTAAGCGTGCATATGCTATTTTACAGCAAGCGCAAAATCAGGTTCAAGCGGATGCTTGGAATGAAGCGGGTGACACTTTTCAAAAATTAGAAACAACGGCGGTTGTTATTAAGGATGGTTGTAAGGTTGCTGGCTTCGTTGGTGGCGTTGTAATTACTGGTGGAGCAGCTGGTTTAGCGGCAGCGGGCACGGCGACTAAAGTTGCCGTGGCTGTTTCTGGGGCTGATTTAGTTTTAGAGGTCAGTCAGGACGCCGCGACTATCGCTTTAGGAAATAACAATCAGGTCTCTGAATTTATTACCGATGTTCGCGTGGTTACTGAGCCAGCGGCCGCAATTTTAGCTATCACCACTATTCCTCAAAATATTGGCACTGGTTTCGATAAATTTAATGCTGCCATGCTTGCTCTTGATCAATTCAATTCGGCCGCCCAAGATGGCAAGGTTGTCGGCGTGGCCTTGCCTAGTCCTACTAGTAATAAAGCAATTGAAAAAGCAAAAGGAGGCGCCATGAGTGAGGAAGAAATTGATGAGTGGTTGTCAGGCCTGGGCTTAAAGCGAACTGATAAGAATACCTTCGCGGTTATGGAAGAAGTGAAAGCGAGAATTGAAGAAGTAAAACAAGCACAGGAAAGAATCGCTGAGGCAAGTAGCGAGCAAAAGGAGATTGAGGCTGAGTCCAATCAATCCGAGGAGGAACTTATCGACCCAATGTCTATTGTAGATTTAGAGGAAGAAAATTCAATTGAGAATGTAAATCAAGCGGGCGACTCTTCCGGTATTAAAATTGCTATAATTAGTCCTGAAGGTACGGAGTTTTATAAGGGGCAGGCGAGAATGTGGAAGTTAGATATACAAGGATTTAATCCCGGACCAGGAGCCTCTAAGGTCTGTCATTGGACTTTTTATCTGAATGGAGAAAAATATACAGAAATGCTTGATAACAAAGGTTGTGCTTTTACTAGCACCTTTATTGAACAAAAGGGCTCTTTAAGAGCTGAGGTGAGAATTGATTTCTTGCAAGGACGTTCTGTTTTTGAAAATGGTGAATTTGTTGAGTATGTGCAGGATATAGTTGAATCGTTAAATACTTCAAGGGAATATCAGGTTATATAATTTAGGTCTTTTAATTAGATCTGGAAACGTGGAATTAGTCTTTAGTAATATTATTATTAATATTATTATTAATATAGCCTTTAATTATTAAGTAAAAATATGAAAAAAATCGCAATTTATTTAGGTGTAATTATTATTCTGATTGCTCTTGCTGCTTTGATGACAAAAAAGGCGCCTGATAATCAAGAGCAGGTGGTGCTAGAAAAAACTTTGAATATTTCTAGAGAATATGTGTCTTTACGCTATCAAACGGACAACTTATTGTTAAGCGCTCAGGACTATGCCGAATACAATGACTGGAATAGTGAGCTTTCCGGTCTTAATCTTCAATGGGTGAAATTAGCGGAAGGCGCAAAGGAGCTAGAGGGCTTGGCCTTAGAAATGTCTAATAAACAAACAAGTTACAATTTTGTCATCCCAGCACTAGCTTATACCAGAGAGGAAATAAATAATGTTTTTGATAAAGCGCCAGCTGGTAAAAAGATTGCTACTTTAGCTAAGCACTTAGGAGTCGATGCGAAACTGGCTCATGCTATTTTAAATCAAACACAAAATGAAACTCAAGCGGACCTATGGAATAAAGAGGGCGATACTTTTAAAAAACTAGAGACTGCGGCCGTTGTTGTTAAAGACGGGTGTAAAGTCGTTGGTTTTGTTGGCGCTGTCGCTTTAACTGGTGGCACAGCTGGTCTAGCTGCTAGCGGCACTTTAGCAAAAACGGCAGTTGTTGTTGCTGGGGCCGATTTAGCTTTAGAGGTGACTGATGATGGGGCTAAGATTGCCTTGGGTGATAAAAATAAAGTCTCTTCTATTGTTGGTAGCGCCCGGACAGTTACTGAACCAGTGGCTGCGATATTAATGATTTCTACTTTACCAAATAATTTGAGTAAAGGAATTGAAAAACTTAGCGCGGTAACTTTCGGCGCCGAATCGTTGAACACCGTTGTGCAAGAGGGAAAAATTATTGGCATTAAATTGCCAACCTATACCAAAGAACCAAATAAAAAAACATCCGAATTTTCAGTAATGGAAAATGAAGAGTTAGAGCAGTGGGCTAAGGAGCAGGGAATTTCTTTGGAGTCGCCAACTGTGGCTGAAGTGGAAGAAGTTTTAGGCTTAAATAAAACTAATGTTCAACAAAATATTTCTGAGGTTTCTAATCAGGAAAACGTAGGGGTGAAAAATGAGGACAGCGGTAGCGAAAATAGCGACTCGCCTGTTGGCGCTTGGGAAGGAATATTAAAATTTACCCCTAGTCAGACAGAAAGCGAGAGACAGGTGGATTATTCAATCGAATTAAGAGCCGATGGGACAGTTGGCGGAAGTTTCGGAGAATCTTATGAGAGATGGGAACAGCTAGGTAGCGCTGTTAGATTGTTTGCCTCAAGTGAAGATGGTGAGGGTTATGATGAATTTAGTGTTTCCGGTAATAGCATGACTTATGTTAAACGAGCAGGTATTAATTCTGAAGGTGAGTGGCAGGAAGATTACGCTGGTTCAGATTTCTTTGGCGGAAAATTTATGGAAATTAGTTTAAGAAAAAAGTAAGAGCGCGGAGCCATTAAAAATAGCTATAGATATGAATTTTCAAGTTCGCCTTGCTCAAGCAGATGATGTGGGCGCAAATTGTGAAATTTCTTAATACCGAAAAAGAAACGGTAGTTCACGTCTCTTCTTGTAATGATAAGGCTATAAATTTTTATAAAAAGTTAGGATTTGTCATTGTTGGCTCGTTCTTTTTTGATGAAAAACATAAGCTGGATAACGGCGCAATGATTCCAGAAATAGAAATGGTTATCGAGATACGGAAAATAATTTAATAATTTTTGAGATTTTATAATATTTTTATAAGAGTTTATTAAAAAGAGGTTGCGAAGACCTCTTTTTGTAAAACATAAAAACAATTTCCAATAGTCATCTTACATGAATAAATATTAGATTAATCTTTCTCACTCTCTTCTTTTAGCTTTAACCAGAGTTCTTCTTTGTCCTCAAGTAGTCGTTTCAGTTCTTCTAATTCGGTTACTTTTTCTGGTCGATAATTATGATAATTTTCTAGAAAATAGGCGTGTAGTTCGTCTTTTCCTGCCTGCATGCGAGTAATATCTCTTTCTAAGTTCTGGAGTTGTTTTTGTAGAGCCTTGTTGGCACGATATTTTTCCTGACTCTCCGTTTTGTCAGTTGTATTAGTAATTTCTTCCGCGGCTTTAAGGCGAAGATTTTTTTCTAACTCAAAAACATAAGTGTTATAATCCTGACTACGCCTTTCGCCACGGCCATTTCTTATTTCCACTAAACCAGTCGCCACTAAGCTGGAGAAAGTTCTATCGTGACTAGCAAAGAGAACGGTGCCATTGAATCTTTTCAAAGCGCCTGCCAGAGCTTCAGTCGTTTCAAAATCAAGATGGCAAGTTGGTTCATCGAGAATTATAATGTCCGGTCGCGATAACAGTAGAGCAGCTAGCAGTAAGCGAGACCGTTCGCCGCCTGATAAGACGGAAATAGTTTTTTTCAAATCTTCATCGCGGAATAAAAAATCGCCGGCCATTTTTAGAACGGTTTCGGTTTTTAAACTACCAGATGCCTGACGTCTAAGAAAATCTCCGGCTTGTTCTTGTGCGGGCATCAGCTCCATTTCTTCTTGGCCGTGATAAGCGATGCGACTGTTAGCAGCAAAACGAAAAGTGCCACCAAGGGGCGGAATTTTTTCCAGTAAAGTTCTAATCAGAGTAGTTTTACCTTGGCCGTTTAGACCGAGAATGGCTATTTTTTCACCAGAGCGACAATCGAAGTCAATTGTCGCCACTGATTGCTGGCCGTAGCCAACGACTAAGTCATTTACTTTAAGGGCGAAATTTTTTTTCTTTTCAACAGTTGGAATATTAATGCGCGTAATGCCAGCCTGATGCTCAACTGTAATTCTTTTTTCTTCCAGTTTACTAATTTTTCTAATGAGCGCTTGAGCTTGCTTCGCCTTAGAGGCTTTGTAACGGAAACGGTCGATAAATTCTTGCCAGTGTTGCTGCTGTCTTTCCAAACTTTCGTTGGCTTTAATGAGAGTTGCTAATTTTCTTTCTTTAAAGGCCAGATATTCTTCGATGCCGCCAGGGTAGTGATAACAACCGGTTTTAGAAATTTCCAGTGTTTCTTGGCAGGTTCGTTTTAAAAATTCGCGGTCATGAGAAATAATTAGAAAGCTGCCACGATAAGCACGCAAATAATTTTCTAATAAGATAAGAGTATTAAGATCTAGGTAGTTACTGGGCTCATCAAGTAGAAAAAGATTCGGTTCAGCTAAAAGCATAGCTGTTAGACGAAGGCGCATACGCCAACCGCCGGACAAACTATCGGCCGGGACTTTTAATTTATCTTCACCTAGTTCAAATTTACTAGCGACTTGTTGCGCTCGCCATTTTTCCCGTCCACTTAGACGCATTAAATAATCTAAAGCGCTTTCTCCAGCTCGCCAATCTTCAGTTTGCTTAAGGTATCCTATATTGGTACTGTCATGAATAATGATTTCGCCTTGGTCAGTTTGTTCTTCACCAGTAATTATTCTGAATAAGGTTGATTTACCGGCCCCGTTTTTTCCGATAACACCAATTTTTTGTTTTTCAGAGACAGCAAAAGACAGGCCGGAAAATATTTGCTGGCCGCTGTATTCTTTGCCGAGATTGCTGACTTGTAGCAAGATGTTCATATAGATATCTTAGGGCAAGGAGGACGGGAAGGCAATATCTGGGCTGCATCTATTAAAAATTAAGCTTTTATGCTATGTTGATTAAATAATTAGCAAAATAATCAATTTATGTACAAACCATCAGGACGCGTATCTGTAAAAGACGCCCCGTTAAGACAAGCAAAAGAAGTTTCGCCAAAACAAGAGACTGAAATTACGTTAACACCGGTCCCAGAAAATCTGCAGGAGGATGTTAAATTTTCTGATTTAGGAATTAGCGACTCACTACTAGCAGTTTTAAATAAGCTTAAACTAGAGGACCCGACGCCAATTCAACGCAAGGCTATCCCGGTTGCGCTGGCTGGTCAGGACCTTATCGGCATTGCTCAAACAGGCACCGGAAAAACTTTTGCCTACGGACTACCTACTTTACAGCGCTTAGGTATCGACAAGGGGCAGGCTTTAGTAATCGCTCCGACTCGAGAATTAGCAACTCAAGTTCAAGAAAGCTTCAAGACTTTGGGGCAGGCTTTTGGTATACGTACGGCCCTGCTTATTGGCGGTGAATATATAGATAAGCAACTTTTTCAGATACGGAGAAAACCACATGTAATTATTGCGACACCTGGGCGCCTAATTGATCATTTAGCGCGCCGAACTCTCAAGTTGGAACAGGTTAAAGTCTTGATTTTAGATGAAGCCGACATGATGTTGGATATGGGATTTGCGCCGCAAATTAAAGAAATTTTAAAACAAGCGCCTACTGATAGGCAGACCCTTCTTTTTTCTGCGACTATGCCGGCAACAATTTTGAATTTAGCCGCGACCTTCATGAAGCTACCAGTTAGTATTGAAGTCGCTCCTCCGGGAACGACCGCTGCTCAAGTTGACCAGGAAATATTTATTATTAATCCTGATGATCGCTTATCACATCTTTTAAAAGTTTTAGCTTTCTATAAGGGCTCGGTTTTAGTTTTTGTTCGCACTAAACATGGCGTGAAAAATTTGACGGCTAAGTTGCAAGGACTTGGTCATAAGGCGGTTGAGATTCATTCCAACCTTTCTTTGAATCGTCGTCGCCAAGCTTTGGATAGTTTTAAATCTAAGAGAGAGAGAATTATGGTAGCAACTGACGTAGCTGCGCGTGGCTTAGATGTTAGTGGAATTGAACTGGTAGTAAATTTTAACTTACCTGATAATTCTGATGATTATGTTCATCGCATTGGCCGCACCGGCCGCGCTGGTCAGCCAGGAAAAGCCATTACTTTTGCTACACCTAATGAACGCCGCGAGATAAAAGAAATCGAGAGGTTAATAAATAGAGAAATTAAACAAACCGCCTTTGCTCGTGAGAAAGAAAATCGTCCGACTGTAGTGCAAAGTAAAGATTATCGCCGTGGTTCTGAGTCAAGAACGGAGCAGCAATCAGCACCATCTCGCCGACGTCGCCCAGCAGGAAATTATCGTGCCCGTGGTGCTAATCAAGGCTCATCTCGTCCAGGCTCATCTCGACCAAGTTCATCTCGACCAAATTCATCTCGTCCAGGCTCATCTCGACCAAATTCATCTCGTCCAGGCTCATCTCGACCAAGTTCATCTCGTCCAGGTCCATCTCGTCCAAGCTCATCTCGTCCAGGTTCATCTCGTCCAAGCTCATCTCGTCCAAATTCATCTCGTCCAAGCTCATCTAGTCCAAATTCATCTCGTCCAAATTCATCTCGACCAGGTTCATCTCGACCACAATCTTCGCGCCCCAATTCTTTTCGCAGACGGAGCGAATAAAATATCAGCTTAATATTTTTTGCTGCTCGTCGTTTTTATGAATTTAGTTATCATTCTATCGCTACTACTAGTGGCCATTATCTTGGCAACTTTTGTTGTTTTATTTTTTTCCCTGACTGCTATTGGTATTAATTTGAAAACTAAAGTTCCTTGGGTGAAAACACCGGCCAACAATTTAGAAATTATTTTAGACGAAATTAAGTTGCCGTCTAATTCTCTAGTATATGATCTCGGCTGTGGTGACGGCCGTTTTCTTTTTGCTGCGAAAAAGCGCGGCTTGCGAACAGTCGGTTATGAACTATCTCTTTATCCTTGTCTGCGCGGTTGGCTCCGGTCATATTTTAGTGGCACAAAAGTTATTATCAAAAATAGTAATTATTTTAATAGCGACCTGAGTGAAGCTGATACGGTTTATTTATTTTTAGTAGGAGCAGTGATGGCGAAGACAGGGGAAAAGTTAAAAAGGGAATTGAAACCTGGAACTCTAGTAATTTCCTATGGCTTTAAAATTCCAGGCTGGGAAATTACCAAAACCCTGCCTACTCATCCCAGTCAAACCTACGTTTATTATTGTTAAGAATTACTTGATAATAAATTGTCATTTTTTAAGGAAAAGTTGCTAAAAAGTTATTTTTATATTACTATTTTCTTGAGATTAATTTAATCAAAAAAGTATGAAGTATTCCGATGTTAAGGACATCTATCGCCACTTAGATAAATATTTGAATCAAGACGTCAAAGTCGGTGGTTGGGTGCGCACAGCTCGTTCTTCAGGAGAAATCGCTTTCATTGAATTAAATGATGGCAGCTTTTTCAAAAGTCTACAGATCGTAGTTAACAATAGTTTGAATAATTTTTCTGACTTAGAAAATGTACCAGTCGGCTCTTCACTGGAGGTGGAAGGGAGGATAATAGAATCACCAGCTGCCGGTCAACCTTTTGAATTACAGGCGACGCGAGTAGAGATAATAAATGCTGCCGCCTCTGATTATCCTTTGCAAAAAAAGCGTCACAGCTTTGAGTTCTTGCGTGAGATTGCACACTTACGTGGTCGTAGCAATACTTTTACTGCCGTATATCGCGTTCGTTCTGCTCTTAGTCGTTGTCTTCACGAATTTTTTCAAAACAAAGGTTTTTGTTATGTTCATACGCCGATAATTTCTGGCAGTGACTGCGAAGGTGCTGGTGAAATGTTTACGGTGACTACTTTAGATTTAGAAAAAAATATTCCTAAAACACCAACTGGAAAAGTCGACTATTCTCAAGATTTTTTTGGTAAGCAAGCCGGACTCACTGTTAGCGGGCAATTAGAAGCGGAAACTTTAATTAACGGTTTGAATCGTGTTTATACTTTTGGCCCGACTTTTAGAGCGGAAAATTCTAACACCACTAAGCATGTTTCTGAATTTTGGATGGTAGAACCAGAAATGGCTTTTGCTGATTTGCAAGATGACATGGATTTAGCTGAGGAGATGCTAAAGCACATGGTTTCTTATATATTAAAAGAATTACCGGAGGAAATGGAATTTTTTAACAAGTTTATTGACACCGGACTGCTGGAGCGCTTAGAGAATATTGTTAAGTCAGATTTTGTGCGCATTACTTATACAGAAGCAGTTGAACAACTGCTAAAGAGTGGTCAGAAATTTGAGAATCCAGTTTTTTGGGGAGTTGATTTAAAAACTGAACATGAGCGTTATATCACGGAGAAAATTTATGGTAAGCCAGTTTTTCTTACCGATTATCCTAAAGACATTAAGGCTTTCTACATGCGTCAAAATGACGACGGCAAGACCGTGGCTGCAACTGATTTACTAGTTCCAGGGATTGGTGAGCTTATTGGTGGCAGTCAGAGAGAAGAACGCCATGATATGTTGGTCAAGCGAATTAAAGAAATGAATTTAAAGGAGGAGGATTATTGGTGGTATCTTGATTTGCGTCGCTTCGGCTCAGTTAAGCACGCTGGTTTCGGTCTCGGATTTGAGCGCGCCATTATGTATTTAACTGGCATGGCCAATATCCGTGACGTTATTCCTTTTCCGCGTACACCAAAGAATTTAGAGTTCTAAGTATATGAAGCTTTTACAATCAGGAATAAAAGTCTGCGCATTATTAATCGCTAGCATCCTAGCTTCGGGCCCTTTCGGCTTAGCTCTAGTGAGTATAATTCAGCCTCAAGTTAAATGGCAGGGCGCCGGCAGCTTTGTGGCAAATTTTAGCTACATCCAAACTCTGCCTTATTTTTTTGGTTTCGCTTTAGTTGTTTTTTCAATTTGGTTGATTGCTATAATCTACCATTCTGCCTCTGAAGAAAAGCGCGGCTTGATGTTGCCTAGCTTGGTCTTTGCTGCTATCTATGCTGCCCTGGTTTCCTTTAATTATATTTTACAGACTACTTTTATTCCTGCACTAGCCTTAAAAGGAGGTGATGGCGCCAATATTCTTATTTCCGCTTTATCGATGAGTAATCCGAATTCACTGGCCTGGGCGATAGAGATGTATGGTTATATGTTTTTAGGACTAGCTCTTCTCTGGCTTTTACCATATTTTCAGGTCTCCGGACGCTCTCGTTTAGCGGGACTAAATCTTTGGATTAGGCGCTTGTTAATTGCTAATGCCGTTTTGAGTATTGCTGGCGCCATTATAACTTCTTTTAAGCTCGATTGGGTTCTTACGGACGCTGGACTAGCGTCTTTTGTTTCGTGGAATCTTATTTTCTTAGCGATAGTTTTCTTAATTCGACTTAATTGGAGCAGGAAACTGGCCGCTGGCAAGGCCTAGTTATTATTGACAAAAAAGTTTTTTTGTATTAATATTTCTGCATTAAATAACATTCTTTAAAAAAGGAGGCTAGAAATGAGCACAAAAAACAATGCTAGTATTTATTGGTATATTGAACCCTTGGATGCATATACTAATGAAGTAATCGCGAAGAACCTGTTGGCCTTGAGTCAGTTGGATGAAAATGTTGCCCTATTTGATCAAGATGGTAAGGAACATTCTGTCTTTCAAGTGGAATCTCACATGTTTATTACCCGCTTGTATAAAGACAGATTCAAATTGGGGCTGCGTTTCAATGTTTATCAAAGGCGTAATTCTGATAGCCCGATCCGAATTTGGAAATTCGCCGATCCTGACTATCAGATTAGCAAGAAAAGAGCGCAGGCATCGAAGCGTCTACCAAAAACAGGGAATATTAAAAAATGATTCTTAGTAAAGCAAAGGGCTTAAGTAACTTAAAGGGGCTGAAAGCAGCCTCTTTTTTATTTTATTACTTTGAGAGAAAAATTTTTTCTGCTAGAATATTATTGTAAAGACATCATTTTATATTTAATTGCTATGCTATCGCCTCTTCAGCACAAACGTCTATCTTTTTTGGTCGCATATATTGCTATTGCTTGTCTGGCGGTTTATTTTTTTCGCCCCGTTTATTTACTGTCAATTATAATTGTGCTCGTGCCGCCGGCTATTATTAATTTCCTCTGGCTCAAAAATTCACGTGGTAAAATTTTTTGGTTTTCTTTGCTAACCACTCTTTTGTTCGCCCCACCAGTAGAATTAATGGCGCGAGTGGTTGATGCTTGGGATGTACAGTCCATACTACCGCGTCTTTTTGGAATCGCACCTTTGGAAAATATCCTCTTCGCTTTTCTTAACTTTTTCTGGGTCCTGTCTTTTTATGAATATTTTGTTGATAAGGATAAAAAAGAACGGCTATCTCGCCGTTTTCATTTGATTATATTGCTATTTAGCCTACTATCATTAGTTGTCTTTTCTTTATTTTTGATTAATCCAGGATTTATTGGTGTCAATTATTATTTATTGGCAGTGATTGTGTTAATCATTCCAGGTGCCTTGATTTTTTATCATAATCCCCATTTACTTCGGAAGGTTTGGTTGCCGACCGTCTTCTTTGCCTATGTTTTCTTTTTATACGAAATCGTTTCTCTAATTATTGGCAGCTGGTGGTGGCCCGGTAATTATCTTTTGACTGTTTCCGTGCAGGGAAACGTTTTTCCAATTGACGACGTGATTATTTGGTATGTCTTGTCGACACCGGTTTTGATTGGTGGTTATGAATTTTTTGTTGACGATGGCAAGTAGGGAGGGCTGGGTAAATTACACTAGGTTTTTTGTCTTTAGCAAGTAAATTTTTGACTTATTCTATTTTTAAAATCAAATACTCAGCTTCCTTGCCCTGGAGGCTGATTTTTATTTTATCGCCGACCCGCTTATTTAATAAAGCGCTACCTATCGGGGAGTTATGAGAAATAATACCGGCCTGAGGATTGGTTTCAGCGGTGCCTAAGATGCGATATTTTTTAATTGTCTTTCCGCGTTCAATTGTTACTAAGCTTCCTAGACGGATAACTCCATCTTTAGCTGTTTCTATTATTTCTGCTCGCGTCAAAAGTTTTCCTAAATCTAAGATACGCTGATTGAGTCCGCGTAGTCTTCCTTTAGCTAATTGATAACCGGCATTTTCCGAAAAGTCGCCCATAAGAGCCAGGCGTTTAACTTCCTCGGCTTCGCGTGGGTGCTTAACTTTTTTCATGAATTCTAATTTTTTTTTCAGTTCCTCGAATTTTTCGATAGTCATTACTGGGTCGATAATAGCAGGGGGGCGAAGGTCGCTTTTTCTGGTTGGAACACGCATAAAATTAATTGTTTCAAGTCATCTTTAATATAGAGATGATTATTAGTATATCATATTTTTTTATAAGAAAAAAGGACTCGGTTATTCGAGTCCTTGCGCCTTTTGGCGGCGCTTAATACGATTTTTATAACGGCAGGAAGTTATCTCACCGCTTAAGATTCTTAGCTTGTCATCCTGATTAAGATTCATGTGGCGATAACTGGACATGATTTCCTTAACAGGTAATCGGCGCGACCTAGCTCTTAAATAAGATCGATTTTCTAGAGTGTATTCTAACAGAAAAAGCCAAGGGAATTTTTTAGAGCCATAATGAAGAATGTCCTTGATGTTGGTATAATCATCAATCTCATCCAAATTAAGATAGCCGACTGACCTTTTCATCTCTTTAGCTTTTAGGAAAAGAGGGTGGTTATCTAAGGTGTTATTTTTCGCCCACTGCATTTGCGATGCCATATCAAAGAACATGGCCTCCATGGTAGTGATGCGAAAATCTTCTTCGCCAGTTGCAAGCTCTACTAAGGCTGACTGGAAAAAACGTAAACGATAGCTTTCTTCTTGGCGCCTGTTCCAGCCAGCCGATTGAGTTACTAATAACGCTTTAAAATAGCGAGCGGCTAAGGGATTGCGCAAGTCTATTCGACTTAAAGCATATTCCGCACTTAGCCATTCGTAAGGAAAAACATAATTAAGGGCGTTTAAGACTTGCAGGCAAGATAATTGCGAGCCAGCAAATAATTTTGCTCCTTTACGGTTTAAATAATGGACTAGCCCTTTGTCCCAATCATGCACATCAATCCAGTACTTAATTCTTGTTTCGTAATGTTCAAAAAAATCCAGGACCATCTTTTTTTCCTTAGGACTGCAGGGATGAATATTCAGGAGAATAATATCTTCTCGCCCTTCTTTGCTGTTTTGATTATCAGACAGATAGTCATCGTTGAGATTGTCTTCCCAGTTCTTGAAATCTGAAGACAGGGGAGTCAAGTAGAAATTGTCTTCCTCTTCATCTCCTTCTTGGTCATAGAGAGGGTGATGATAGTCAGGGTCTAAAATAGCTAGCTCATCAGAGTTTTCTAAAGCGAGTTGGCTAATTTCTGTGGGTATAAAAACTACCCATTCATTCGGCTCTAGATTAAGACGGAGCGCTGCTTGGGAAAAAATTATTTCCGGGTAGCGCAAGTCAAACAAGATTTTTGTTACCATAGCTGTTATTTTTAATGTTTATTTTTTAAAGAACGTATGTTTGGTATTCTGAGGGTTCTCTTAATTTATAGCTTTTATAGTCAAATGTCAAAAATTAAAGGGAAGGGTAGTCGTATATATTTGTTAAATTCATGGCCCGGTTATCGTTTGATGACTTGAAAAAATGATTATTTTATGCTATATTAAATATATATTCCGGGTTTCCGGATAGTTTTGATTTATTTTATGAAAAGAAAGCATAAGAATTTAATTTTGATTGCCCTAGGTGTCTTAATTTTAATTATTATTTTTGCTCTAATAAGAGGAAAAAAACCAAAAGAAGAATATTCGACTGTTAAGGCTGTTGTCGGCCCCTTAGTTCAGACCGTAAGCGAGACTGGCACGGTTAAGCCTGTACAGGAGGTTTCTCTTAATTTCTTGGGTGCCGGTCGCTTGAGTGAAGTTTATGCTAAGGTTGGAGACGAAGTAATTGTTGGCGCACCTTTAGCATCCTTAGAAACTGCCTCGTTAGAATTAAGAAAGATGGAAGCCGAGGCGGGTCTGAAGATTGCTGAAGCTAATTTATCTAAGGTGCTAGCCGGAGCAAGTAGCGAAACTGTTGCCGTTAGCTGGTCTGAAATTGAACAAGCACAATCTAGCGAAAGTGCGGCTCGGATTGACTTAGAAAAAGTAAAGAAGACAATAGCGGAGAATTTAGCACAAGCAGAGAAATCTTTACGAGACTTAGAATCTGATGCTCCTGGAACCTCAACGCCTCAAGAACAAGCAGTCGCTTCTGCTCAGACGGCTCTAGACAACGCTAGGGCAACCGGTCAAAAGAACGTTGATAATAGTCGTAATTCTGTTTTACTTGTTCTTAGTGATAAGGTTTTAACTGGGAAAATCGCGCTTGATAATTTGAAAACAATATTAGATTTAGATAATGATAATGGTTTCTTAGGCGCGAAAGATAGTTCTATCTTACCAGCGAATAAAAATAGTCGTTTAGTCGCCTTAGAACTTCTACCGAAAGCAGAAGCAGCCGTAGCAGCAGCCCAGAAAAGTGGCGCTGCTTATGATATTTCTCAAGCTGGTACGGTTGTTAAAGATTTTTTGTCGCAAACTAATCAATCTCTTAATAGAGCCTATACTTTATTAGAAGCAACTATTACTTGGGCAGGATTTTCTCAAACACAATTAGATTCTTATAAGACTTTGGTCAGCTCACAGAGCACACAAGTAAGCACCGCTTCAGCTGCGGTTGAGAATTCTGTACAAACTTTCAATAATGCTCGGATTAGTTATGAGACTTCGGTTGCTTCGGCTGAAGAAAATTTACGTCAAGCCAAAGTTAATCTAGATAGTGCCATTTTAGCAGCGAGAAATAGTCTTAGTAGCTTGCGTTTAAGTGGTGATCAACAGATTGCGGCCGCTCAGGCACGCCTTGATAGTGCTTCGCGTACAGTTGCTTTGTCTCAAGCTAGATTGAAAAGTATTTCCGCTCCCGCTCGTGCCCAAGATATTTCTTTGGCTGAAGCTCAAGTCAGTCAAGCCCGCGCGAATCTAGCCAATATTGAAAAGCAAATTAGCGACAGTGTTCTAGTTGCTCCTCTTAGCGGCGTTATTACTCAAGTTAACTATAGTGCCGGCGAACAATTTGGTACGACCGGACAGCCGATGGTTAAGATGTTAGCTGATAGCAATTTTGAAATTGAAGTTGATATCTCCGAATCAGATATTAATAAAGTTAAAGTAGGAGATGATGCGGCTATTACCTTAGATGCATTTTCTGAAGACACTAAGTTTCCTGGTCGAGTTAGTTCTGTTGAGCCGGCTCAGACTTTAATTCAGGGAGTGGTTTATTATAAGGTTAAAATAACTTTGAATGATTTAGCTGGTATTCAGGCTGATTTAGCTGATAAAAATTTGGCGCTTAAATCAGGCATGACTGCCAATGTTATTATTACGACTGCTAAGCGTGAGAAAGCTTTGCAAGTTCCAGCGCGTGCTGTTATTGATCAGGATGGGCGCCGTATCGTTCGCGTTTTAGCTGGTAACGAAGTTCTAGAAATACCAGTTAATGTTGGCTTGCGCGGCGACGAGGGCTTACTGGAAATTACCGATGGACTAGTGGAGGGTGACGAAGTCATTACTTTTATCCGAAATACTAAATAGCTGAAAAATAAACAAATCAAATCAAAGTGATAAATATTATAATATGAAAGAGAAAGAGCAGTTGATCGAGGCTAAAAATTTAACCAAGACTTATGAACTAGGAGAGCTAGAGACTACTGTCTTGAAGGGCGTAGATTTTTCTATGAATCGCGGCGAATTCGTTGCTATCATGGGACCATCTGGGTCCGGCAAGTCGACCTTCATGCATATCTTGGGAATGTTAGACCGGCTTTCTTCCGGTCATTATTTTTTTGCCGGCAAAGAAGTGTCTGACTTTAGCGATGAAGAGCTGGCTCATTTACGTAATCAAGAAATTGGTTTTGTTTTTCAAGCCTTCAATTTACTTTCCCGAACTTCAGTTATTGATAATGTTAAGTTGCCATTGATTTACTCGCCGGATAAGCGCGACATGGATAAACGTGCTAAGGCAGTTTTAGAGAGCGTCGGCCTAGGACATCGTCTTAATTATTTTACTAATCAGATTTCTGGCGGCGAGAAACAGCGGGTAGCGATTGCTCGTGCCTTAGTTAATAATCCATCGGTGATTTTTGCTGATGAACCAACGGGTAATCTTGATTCTAAATCCGGCGACCAGGTGATGGGTATTTTACAAAATTTACATGCTCAAGGGAAGAGTATAGTCTTGGTTACTCATGAAAATTTTACAGCTGAGCACGCTGAACGCATCGTACGTTTGAGGGACGGAGAATTAGTTTCTGATGAAAAAGTTAAGAATCGGCGCTTTGCTGGCACCGGTCATCTTTTGAAATAACTAGCGAATACTTGATGTAATAAGTAATAAATACTGACGCGATGTTGGATAATTTTCGTCAAATTTTAAAGATAGTTTGGCGCGCCTTGCTAAGCAACAAGACGCGCAGCTTTTTGACGATGCTCGGTATTATTATCGGTACCGGCGCAGTTATTTTAATAGTTTCGCTTGGTGCTGGTGCTCAGCATTTAATTTTGAGTCAGCTGGATAGTTTTGGTAGTGACTTAATTGGTGTTTTGCCAGGTCAATCAGATGAAAAAGGTCCGCCAGCGATTGCCTTCGGCGTTGTTGTTACTAGCTTGAAAGAATCAGATGCTCGAGCGATTAAGGAGCGCAATAATGTTCCGCATGTCGCTGCAGTAGCGTCATACTATGAAACTAATACTAGTTTCTATTATCGCGACTTAAGTTATGATGGCAAGCTTGAGGGAATAAGCGGTGATTATTTAGAAATAGAAAGAGCAGAAACAGTTTCTGGTCGTTTCTTTTCTGAAGAAGAACTTAATTCTGCCTCTGGGCTGGTTATTCTCGGCAGCTCTGTAGCTGAAGAACTTTTTCCTAACAACGACGCAGTGGGGAAGAGAATAAAAGTTAAGAATCGACAGGTGCTCGTTGTCGGTGTTTTTAAGAAGAGGGGGCAAGCGGGATTCTCTAGTCCAGATGGCAGTGTTTTCGCTCCTCTGCAATTCGTGCAAAAAGAAATCGCCGGTGTTAATTACTTAAGTGCTATTAGAATTAAGGTTGATAATGAGGATAATATTGATGAAGCGATGGAGAATATTAAGCTTACTTTGCGCGAGCGTCACGGTATTGATAATCCGGCGGACGATGATTTTTCTGTTCGTAGTTTTCGTGATGCGCTTGATTTAATTACCAGTATTACCAATGCTTTGAGTTATTTTCTTGCTGCGATGGCAGCACTTTCGTTGTTAGTTGGAGGCATAGGCATTATGAATATTATGTTAGTTGGTGTGACTGAACGCACCAGGGAAATCGGTTTGCGCCAGGCTCTTGGTGCGACGAGGCGTCAAATACGTTTCCAGTTCTTACTGGAAGCGGTTATTTTAACTATGCTGGGGGGATTAATCGGCTTAGCTGGTGGCGCTTTATTTTCCTATTTAATTACTGTTGCCGTAATTGCCGTGGGTTATGACTGGGCTTTCAAAATATCATTATTTTCCGTTATTTTATCAA
This sequence comes from uncultured Gammaproteobacteria bacterium, assembly GCA_964350915.1. GTDB lineage: Bacteria > Patescibacteriota > Patescibacteriia > Patescibacteriales > UBA12465 > UBA12465. The sequence goes on from CAYGLM010000003.1 coordinate 27,674, forward strand.
TTGGAATTTCTGCTGTAATCGGCATTATTTTTGGCTATTATCCTGCTAAGCGTGCTAGTGCCCTGGATCCGATTGATGCTCTTCGTTACGAATAATAATTATGGACAAGATTAAAACCGCTTTACAATTAGCTTGGCGCTCCTTGCGCTTGAATATTGTCAGAACTAGTTTGACGGTTTTGGGCGTGGTTATTGGTGCAGCTGCGATTGTGATTGTATTTTCTGCTGGTGATGGTGTTAGTAGTTTAATTTTGGGAGAGATAGAGTCCTATGGCACGGATATTATTCAAACAGAAATTAAAGTACCTAGCACGGGTAATAGCGTGGCGACTGGAGAAGTAACAACTCTGAAGCTTACGGATATGGAGGCGATTAATCGTCTGCCTAACGTCAAAGATAGTTATGCTGGCAGTCTTGGTCAACAGAAGGTTAGCTATGGTAATGAGGGTAAGAAAATTTTAATTTTTGGTGTGAGCGCTGCTTATGAGACAATAGATAAGAAAACGACTTTAGCGGAAGGAAATTTTTTTACGGAAAGCGATGATCGTAGTCAGGCCATGGTAGTCGTTTTGGGCAGCAAGATTAAGGAGACATTATTTGGTGACCAGACGGCTGTTGATAAGTTTGTGAGAATAGGTAACAAGAAATTTCGTGTTGTTGGCGTTTTAGAGGAGCAGGGTGGTGGCTTTGGTTTTATGGATTTTAATGACATGGCCTACATGCCGATTAAAACTTTGCATAATAAAATACTAGGCATAGATTATGCCATGTATTTTATTCATCAGCTTAATGATGTTAGTTATGCTGATGAAACAGCTGAAGAAATCAGGTTACTTATGCGCGAGCGCCATGATATTACTGATCCGACTAAGGATGATTTCCGTGTTTCCACTATGGACGAAATGATTGAGATTTTAGGAACAGTGACTACGGCGACTACTCTTTTACTTCTGGCTATTGTTTTAATTTCGCTTTTAGTAGGTGGTGTCGGTATTATGAATATTATGTATGTAACAGTAACGGAAAGGACGCCAGAAATCGGTCTGCGTAAAGCGATTGGCGCAACGCCGGCTGATATTGCTTGGCAGTTTTTGATTGAGGCACTGCTTATTACTTTTTGGGGCTGGCTTTTGGGAACTATATTTGGCTTAATAACTGCTTTTGGCCTGAGTTTGGTAGCCAATTATTTAGGACTTAGCTGGCAATTTACTTTTCCGTTTCAGGGAGTTTTAATTTCTCTAATTTTCTCAATTGGCTGTGGCTTTATTTTTGGTTATCGTCCGGCTCGACAGGCATCCCGTCTTGATCCAATTGAAGCTTTACGGGTTGAGCAATAATTAAACGCGCACTTTAGCTGAAGCGATTTATTAATTTATAGGTTGAAGAGATTTAGCGCAAATCTTTCTTGTTTTCTACCACAACGAATTTTCCAGAATACATTCCCATGGAGCAAGAGAAGCGGATTTCGCCGACTTTATCAGGCGTAAATTCAAAAATATTTTCTCCAGCTCTGAGCTGAGTTTGGATTTTCAAAGAGGGAACAACTAGAGCGCTAGCGCAGGAATTTGGTGCTTCGGCGTTGATTATCCATTTTACGGGCTGGCCTTTTAGAACAGTGAAGTAATTGGGTGTGTAGCCACGATTGTGTTCGCGCATACGAATAATGCGGACGCCGTCAACAATTTCTAATTCTGGGCCGCCAGTAGAATCGGGCGTTTGGTTGCGATTAATAAAGTTTGATAAGCTGTAGGCACCCCTAGTTGAAAAGACGAGTTTAAAAGCTCGTTTTTTCTGTTATATAAGGCAAGAAATGGAGTTTGCCAAGCAAATTTTATGCCAGTGGGGTGTAATTGTAGGTTTGTCATCATTTTTTTAATAAGATTAGACTTATTTTCGTGGTTTGCCAATTCGTAGGCTTGAATTGGATTTCCGATCAATTGAGCTAGTTCCTCGAACTTATCAAAGGAGCCTATTTTAGTATCTTTAAACTCATTAATTTCTGATTCAAGCGTCTTTTTCTCTAGAATATATTGCTCTCGCTTTTGATTATAAGTTTCCTTGGTTATAGTATTGTCTAAAAGCAAATCAGTAAGCTGATTTAATCTTGAAGCAACATTATCAACTTGCAATTTTAAACCATTCTCTTTCTCGGCTAGTTCTAAGGTGAAAGATTGTCTAAGTTCTTGAGCAACTTTTAACATTTGTTTAATTTCTTGCGGAGTAAATTGGATGTTTTTTATTTGCTCCTTAATCCAATCTTCAACTTTATTTTCACCAACCGCTTTTCTCATTTCACATTTTGGATCACGACACCAATAATATTGATATTTATGTTTTGATGTCACCGATCTAATCGGCTTGCCACAAATAGCACAAGTAAACAGATGGGAAAATATATATTTGTTGCGTCTAGTGTGTGGAGTATATCGTCTCCGTAAACAGACTTGAACCTGATTAAATAATTTTACTGAAACTAAGGGCTGATGGATGCCGGCAAATGTTTTGCCATTCATTTTGATAATGCCAATATAGTAGGTGTCATTTAGTATCCGACTGATCTTCGTGTATTCTAATCTCTTGCCACTACGAGCTCTAAGGCCACGCTTAAACATTTCATCAGCTAATTCTTCTAAGGTATATTTATCGGTTGCATAAAGCTCAAAACATCTTTTTACTAGTGGCGCCGTTTGAGGATCTGGTATACGAAGGCCATTTTCTCCACCTTCTTTTTTGATATAGCCTGGCACAATATGACCAAACACAGTATAACCAAGTTCAGCTTTGCGATACATTCCCTTTTTAGTCTCTTGAGATAGGTTGGCTATAAAGTCTTCGGCAATTACCGCTTTAATAGTGTTAGTTAGAGAATTGCCTCTCGTGCTCAAATCAGATTTATCACGGCTAAAACAGATGTGTAATCCTTTGTTAGACAGTTCTTTGATTTTTGACCAATCACTAATTGATCTTGCTGACCTATCAACATCATGGAAGATAATGCCATTAATGTCTTTACGCCGATTAATCTCTTTAAGCATTAAAGTAAATTGCTTTCTGCCTTTTTTAGCCGCACTCTGTACCTCTTCAAACTCCTTAACAATTTCCCAGCCGTTCTCTTTGGCATAGGTATTGTTTGCCTCTTTTTGTGCTCCTAAGGATACGCCGTTTTCAGCTTGATCCTGAGAGCTTACTCGATAATAGCTAAAATACTTGTTCATATAGTTGTATTTATTAGATTTTTATTAGGGACTCAACTTGCTAAATTTACCTAGGACTATCAATCCCTATTAAAGACCGAGGAATCACTTGGGCTTGTGAGGGATATCGCTGACCCTTATAAGTTATCAACCCCTTTTTATAAATAGGGTTATTAGCCATCTTTTTGATCGTGGAAGCTCTCCATACGGCATTGCCTCGTTTAGTCAGCTTATTCATGGCCGTCAATTGCCCAGCTATCTTTTTATATGATTTCCTCTGTTTCCTGAGGGTAAAGATGAGGTTAATCACTTCGGCCTCTTCTTGATTAATAATCAGGTTGCCGTCTAGATTGTCGTAGCCGTAGATTCTGCCACCATGCCAACCACCATTTTTAGCTTTACGCTCTCTTCCGCCCTCAAGTCTTAAAGCGATCATAGCTTTTTCAAATTCTGAGAATACGCCGAGCATTTGTCTGAATGCTTTACGGAATGGATCATTGCCGTCTAAGTCTGGCTCAAGAGCGGATATCAGTTGCTTATCATTCTTATTAAATTCCTTGATTAGTCCTTCTTGGATATACAAGTCTCTTGCTAGACGATCAAGTTTATAAATTAAGATACATTCTGCTTGTGTGGTTAATAGGGAGTCAAGTAGTTGCTTTAATCCTGGTCTGTCAGCTAGTCCACCACTTACGCCGTCATCCGAGAATTCGCCGATTATAGTGTAGTCATTTTTATCAGCGAACTCTCGGACTTTCATCTTCTGCACTTCGATTGTGCCTTCTTCTTTTTGAAGATCAGTTGAGACTCGGTAATAAGCGATAACTTGTTTGGGCATAAGATTATAAATGATTAAGAATGATTTAATGGTTATAATAATATGACGCAAACAGTTTTTTCTAAATAGCACCTATTAATATTCTGTAAAGTTACAGGAAGCAAGTGGATATTTATTGTGTAAGACGTTAACTTGTTAACATGTTAACTTTAGTTAGTAGACAAGGTCCTCAGTAATCCCAAAACGATCCCTTAATCCAGCTATATGATTTTTAAATGCTTTATTAACAAGAAGGTATAAACCCCTATTATCCCTGTTCTTTTTTAGATGTAATCTGGTTTCTATCAGAAAGCCAACTTTTCGAGCGCTCATAAAGTCGGAATGATAGCTGTAATTATCAATGTCATCATCTTTAATTATTCCAGAGATATGACTAACTTCTCTTGAGATGTCTTTCATGTATATTTTATTTTTTTCTATTAACTTTATAATAGCAACCAAAACACTTGCCTCATCGGTTATCAGCTGGGCTCTTGATATCTCCTTAGCCATTGATTTGGCAAATTTAATCACTAGATCCTCTTCCGTCTTGCTTAATAGTTTGGCTATCGCCCAAATTGGTGTCATAACTTGCAATATTCTCATGTTATTAATATCTGGAACGTCAAACTCTTCAATATTAAAATTTTTAAGGTTTAAGAATCGGAACATTAACAATTTCCCCCTGATAGTTCTTATTTGAGAATCAAATTCTGGAGGTAGCTGTATTGGTATATTCATTCGTTTTTTTATGACTTGTAGCTCTTGGGTAATACAGCGACTTTCTAATGCTAAATCCTTATAGCCCTGCCTTGAAGATATTATTTTTGGGCCGAAGACACTATAGGACTCAAGTTCAAAATATTTATTAGATCCTCCTCTTTCTCCCGATCTCGTCACTGACATGTTTTTGCTGTAGCCAAGATTAAATATTTTAGTGGCCTCACTTGCAAAGTCTGAGCTTTTAAAATCACCCTCGTCAAATGTTAGTGTGCCCTTAAATTGATCTAAGGCCCTAAATATTGAAGAAATGGATGATGAACCGTTAAAATTTAGCCTTTTATAACAACACCCGCCGACAACATCAAGGAATCTAGACTTGCCAGTGCTAAATCCGCCCAATACCCTTAAATAAGGTATCTCATTGAAACTATCATATAGCCAGCTCATCATAATATAGAGAGCTGATATTTTAATAAAATCTTCCCTGCAATAAAAATAGCTTCTTATTATTTGGGTAATCTCTTGATATAGTTCTTGCTCCGAAGAATATTCTATTGGTTCTGGTGGTAGCCCTAAAAGGCTATTTTTTATAATTCCGCTTTCTTCACTCATCGGAGAAACTTTTTCTCCTTTAATCTCAATACTGCTTTTAATTTCTATCTTGCCGTCTTTATATACGGCAAAATAAGTTTTCCCCTTCTTAATTATTGTTTCTACGATTCCCAAGTCTCTCGAAACGAGAGAGATGGGCATTTGTTTCTTGTCTGACATAGTTATATTAATTAGTAAATAAGATGATATCCGCAATTGGACAACTTGATTATCATGGATCATCTAGCCCATCTCTAATAGAGCTGATTTGATCCAGTACAGCCAGAACAGCAATAATATAATCTTCATATAATTGAGGTTCAAAATTAATTTTGTTTTCTTGCTTACCTTTAGTCATAATTAAAAAACTTATAACTAAATTGTATTGGTTAATTAACCATACCTACAGGTTAACCTCACCAATAAAAAAACAGCCATTTTGGCTGTTTTAAAAGTTATTAACAACAACTTTAAGGTTTAGAGTTTAATAAAAATATATTTTACTCGGTTTAATTTATATGTGTGCGATTGGTCGTGCAATATTAGGTCTTCTTTAATTTCTAGATTCTGTTTTGCTAAAGAGTTTGTCGCCTTAATCTCTTTGTTTAGTAGCGAATAGTCACCCGCTTTATATCCAGTAGCTTCAAAAATTGCCTTGCTTGTTAATTCCTCGTGATCATATAAAGCATTAATAAGTTTATATTTTTTAGTTGTATCTTCAAGCTTATAGCTTTTTTTGGCCTCCCCGATTGATGTAAAAATTTCATCATTTTTTAGATATATTGTGTTGATTTTTGATGGCGTGGTTATTCTTTTAATTAACTCACTATTGAAAAGTATTATGAATTTCTTTAATTTCTCCAAGTATTGAACTTGTGTGTTTTTGTAATCAGTCATTTTACTTGCAAAGATTAAGGCACTTGTTTCCGCGGGATTTTTTTCTAATAAATTTTGTATTTTTAAATTACTTTCACCCAACGATATTAAAACATTGCCCGCAGATTTACTCCAGTCAGTTATTTCAAATATTAAGTTCCATGCCATATCAAACTCAACACGTTTTTCCCCGTATTCGTTTAAGGTGTTTATATAAGCATGGCCCTTATTTAATATAGTTTTAACTCTAGGATTATCCATAAAGCGTACAC
>CAYGLM010000004.1:0-24416 GCA_964350915.1 uncultured Gammaproteobacteria bacterium
ACCGTCGCATGTATCCGGTTAGAAAATCTATTTATCGCGATTATGAAATTTCCTCTGGTAAGATGGTGCAGTCAATCATCAACATTAATGCGGTTCAATCTTTCGTTCAAGAAGATAGGGAGTTAGAGGAATTCGATAAAATTAGAACGCGTCTTAGAGAGAATGAAAATAAGCAATGGGGCTGGATGATGAAGACGGGTTTTGGCCGCAACGCCTTGGGTAATATCGGGCGAGCCACCGTTCTGTTACTGGGAGTTTATCTGGTTTCAAATGGCTCTTTGTCAGTTGGTACCTTGATTTTTGTATTTAGTCTTAGTGAAAGTGCTTACGGCTCGATGTTTCGTTTGACTAGATTTTATGACAAGATGGAAGAGGGGCGGGAAGGAGTTAATCGTTTGCTGACCTTATTCAACACTCCAGAAGACATAGATAGTCGTCGTGCTGGCCATCGTCCTAAGAAGCTAGAGGGCGAAATAAAATTCGAAGACGTTTCTTTCGCTTATGGTGATAATAGCCGCAGCGCGGTTACTAAGCTTAATTTTAAAATAAATTCCGGTTGCGTGACGGCTCTCGTTGGACCATCTGGCGGTGGTAAAACTACAGCTGCTCGTTTGATTTATCGTCATTACGATCCCCAGGCCGGTCGAGTACTGCTAGATGGTCGCGATTTGCGCGACTACGATTTAAAGGCATTCCGAAAATTTTTAGCTATTGTGCCTCAGGAAGTGGAAATTTTTGATTTATCTGTACGCGAGAATATCGCTTACGCCAAACCAAACGCTAGTCAGAAAGAAATAGAAGCGGCCGCCCGTATTGCTAATGCCGAAGAATTTATTGTTAAGCTGGAAAAAGGATACAATACCATGGTTGGAGAAAGAGGGGTTAAACTTTCCGGCGGTCAGCGTCAGCGCATTGGTATCGCTCGTGCTGTTCTAGCTAATCCGCGTGTTTTAATTTTTGATGAAGCAACTTCTAGCCTTGATAGTCAGAGCGAACGTTTAATTGCGGCTGCTATTGAAAAAATTGGTAAAGGCCGAACGATGATTATCATCGCTCACCGTTTGAGTACGATTAAGAATGCTGATAAGATAATAGTTCTAGAAAAAGGCCAAGTGGTTGAACAGGGCAGTCACTTAGAACTAGCCAAGGTTTCTGGTGGACTATACGCCAAGCTTTTAAAACTCCAGCAACTCGGAGAAATTTCTTAATGATTAAAATTAACCCTAGTTCTATTTGGAGAAATTTCAGATCGACATCGCTTTCATTTCTACATACATATATGCATAAACTGAAGATTGAAAAAAATCATCCCCTTGCCTCATATACGACCTTGAAAGTCGGCGGTAAGGCTGAATATTTTACGGTTGTTAAAGATAAAGATGATTTATTAGCAGCTATTAGTTTTGCTAAGGAGAACAAATTATCTATTACTATTATTGGCGGCGGCTCCAATCTGCTTATTTCTGGCCCAGTCAAAGGCTTGGTATTAAAGAATGAAATTAAAGGTATAAATATCTTAACCAAGGATGGTGATAAAGTTTTATTAGAAGGTTTGTCGGGAGAAGTTTGGTCAAAATTCGTGAGTTTTTCTGCCAATCATAAATTTTACGGTCTAGAAAATTTATTTTTAATTTACGGCACAGTTGGCGCCGCTCCAGTACAAAATATTGGTGCTTACGGGGTTGAATTAAAAGACGTTTTTCATCATCTTAAGGCAATTAATTTAAAAACAGGTGCCGAGCAGATTTTTTCTGCCGCCGATTGTCGCTTTGGTTATCGCGATAGTATTTTCAAAAATAAGTTGAAAGGGAAGTATTTTATTTATTCCGTCGCAGTCAGTCTTTCTAAAAAGCCAGCCTTTAAGCTAGACTATGGCTCTATTTCAGAGACGCTTTTAGCCAAAGGAATTAAAAAACCTTCTTTAAATGATGTTGTGAAAACGATAGAGGAAATTAGAAATAGCAAATTACCCAACCCCCACGTTTTGCCTAATGCCGGTTCATTTTTTAAGAATCCGGAAATTAGTTTAAGCGCTTTACGCCTCTTACAGCGGGAATTTCCTGCTATGCCTTCTTTTCCAGCAGGAAAAAAGTTTAAAGTTCCGGCTGGTTGGTTGATTGAACAAGCTGGTTTTAAGGGAAAAAAATTCGGTCCCGTCGGCATGTATGAGAAACAGGCTTTGATTTTAGTAAACGAAGGCGGCAGCGCCAAGCAAATTCTAGCGCTAGTAGCGCGTGTCAAAAAAGCAGTGCAGGCCAAATTTGGTCTTGATTTGCAAGAAGAAGTTAATGTAATATAAGAAAACTATGACAGCCAATGAATTAAGACAAAAATATTTAGATTTTTTCAAGAGCAAGGAACATGCCATTATTTCTAGTGCCAGTTTGGTGCCGGAAAATGACCCGACAGTTTTATTTACAACTGCTGGCATGCATCCGCTCGTGCCTTTTCTTTTGGGTGAAAAACATCCAGCTGGTCGGCGCTTAACGAGTGCGCAAAAATGTATTCGCACCGGTGATATTGAGGAAGTTGGCGATAAGACGCACCACACTTTTTTTGAAATGATGGGTAACTGGTCCTTGGGAGATTATTTTAAAAAAGAATCCATTGCTTTTAGCTGGGAATTTTTGACTTCACCTAAGTGGCTTGGCTTGGACAAAAATCGTTTAGCAGTTTCTGTTTTTGAGGGCGATAATGACGCTCCTTACGATAGCGAGGCCTATGATTTATGGAAGCAGATATTTGAAGAGAACAGCTTACCAATAGCGCGTATTGCCAAACTGCCGAAAAAGAATAATTGGTGGGGACCAGCGGGAACAACTGGGCCTTGTGGTCCGGATACCGAAATTTTTTATTGGTCGGAAATTTCTAAGCCAGTACCGACTTACTTTAATGATGATAAAGATGATTGGGTGGAAATTTGGAATAATGTTTTCATGGAATATAATAAAACCCCGGCAGGAAAATACGAGGCTCTTAGTCAACAAAATGTGGATACCGGACTTGGCCTAGAGCGTGTCTTAGCGGTCATGAATGGGCTTGATGATAATTATCGCACTGAGCTTTTTGCTGGTTTGATTAAAAAATTGGAAGAACTTAGTGGCCATCGTTACGGCGAAAACGAGGAAGTGACTAAAGCGATGCGAATTATTTCTGATCATCTTAAAGCGGCCGTATTTATTATTGGTGATAATCGCGGAATCACGCCCTCTAATACTGATCAGGGTTATGTTTTGCGTCGTCTAATACGCCGCGCTATTCGCTATGGACGCCAGTTAGAAATTAAGCAAGTTTTATGGACTGGAGAAATTGCCGCGCAAGTACTTACTGATTACGCTGGTGTTTATGAGGAATTAGAGAAAAATAAAAATTTCATTTTAGAGAACCTAATTAAGGAAGAAGAGAAATTTAGTCGTACTCTGGAAAAAGGTTTATTAGAATTTAATAAGATTGCGATTGAAAATATCTCTGGAATTGGCGCTTTTTATTTATATCAAAGTTACGGATTCCCACTTGAGATAACCGAAGAATTAGCCTTAGAGCGGGGGATTAAAGTTGATCGCGACGGTTTTTTTGTCGAACTAACTAAACATCAAGAACTTTCCCGGACTGCTTCCGCTGGTCGTTTTAAGGGCGGGTTAGCTGACGCTAGTGAGGAAACCACTCGTTTGCACACGGCCGCACACTTACTTTTAGCTGCCCTACGTCGCGTATTAGGTGATCATGTCGCCCAAAAAGGCAGCAATATTACTCCAGAAAGATTGCGCTTTGATTTTTCTCATACTGAGAAAATGACCCCGGAGCAACTAATGGAAACGGAAAGATTGGTTAATGAGGCGATTGTTGCCGATTTACCAGTAATTTGCCGAGAAATGTCTTTAGAAGAGGCAAAAGAAAGGGGCGCTACTGGCGTATTTGAATCAAAATATAGCGAAAAAGTTAAGGTTTATACTGCCAGTCCATTAACGTCAGATGGCGAGCCAGATTTGAAGCACGCCTTCTCTCAGGAGATTTGTGGAGGTCCTCATGTGGCCAGAACTGGTTTGTTGGGCCATTTTCGTATACAGAAGGAAGAGTCATCCAGTGCTGGTGTTCGCCGTATTAAGGCAGTTTTAGAATAAAGGTTATTTGTCAGCTAGATTCTGAGAGAAGCCCCGTTTCAATAGGGTGGTAAGCCAGTCGACTATTGACAACTTAGTGGCTTATCTCTATAATGATTTTATTAAGAATATTATATTAAATAAGCAAAAATATTTCTTAAACAAATTTTGATAAGGCAAACTTGTCTTTATCAAACTTTTTTTTGTTAAGATTAAAAAAAGATGGGCAAAAACAAAGAAAATTCCAGCAGCTTAAATGCCTTAAACGCCAAAGATTTTATTGAAATGCAGGGCGAGGTGCTAGAATTAATGCCGGCTGCTAGTTTTAGGGTCGCCTTAGAAAACGGCCACGAAATTTTGGCACATTTATCTGGCAAAATGCGGATGAATCGTATCCGCTTGCTGCCTGGTGACAAGGTTAAGCTCCAGATTAGTCCTTACGATTTAACGAAGGGCAGAATCACTTATCGCATGTAAGGTCACCTATTTAGTAAATAGGTTCAACTATCCTAAATAATAATTCAGATTAAGTAGCAAAAGAAGATAAGGCTGCCGCGTGGCAAACATTCATTTATTAAGAATTGCTTTTAATAACCTCGCAGTTAAGAAACAGCAAAATCACCAAACCATTATGAAAGTTAGAGCTAGTGCTAAGAAAATTTGTAAAGATTGCAAAGTTGTGCGACGCAAAGGTCGGGTCCACGTTATTTGCAAAAACCCGAAGCATAAACAAAGACAAGGGTAATTTTTAATTTCTAAGATATGGCAGTAAGAATAGCCGGGATTAATATCCCCAACGATAAAAGAATAGAAATCGCTTTGACTTACATTTACGGCATTGGCCGCATGCGAGCAAATAAAATCTTGGAAACCGCCAAGATTGATTGTAATATCCGCGTTAAGGACATGGAAGAAGAAGATGTTAACCGTTTGCGCGAAATTGTAGAAAAGAAATTTACGGTTGAGGGCGACTTGCGCCGCGAAATCCAAAGCAATATCAAGCGCTTGAAAGAAATCGGTTGTTACCGTGGCCTTCGTCATGCTAAACATTTGCCGGTAAGAGGACAGAGTACTAAGAACAATAGTCGCACCGTCCGTGGCAATAAGCGTATGACTATGGGCAGCGGTAAGAGTAAGGCCGGTCTGCAGAAGACCTAATTAAAATCCTAAACAGCGTAAAATATGTCTGACAAAGAAAACAAAGACTTAAAAGCCGAAGGCGAAGTGACTGAGACTGAAAAAGAAACTGTTGATCAGCCAGAAGCTGCCGTTAAGGCACCTAAGGAAGATAATAAAGAGGAGAAAGAAGAGCGCGATGAGTTAGCGGCTTTTTCCTTTGATTCTTCTGATGAAGAGTTACCTGAAGAAATCAAGCAAAAGTTGGAAAAGAACAAAGCTGCTCGCGCCAAGAAAAAACTAGTTAAAAAGAAAAAGAAGAAGACTGCGAAGGTCGTTAAGACTGGTCGCGCTTATATTCAAGCGACTTATAACAACACCATGGTCACTCTCACAGATAATCACGGCGACGTGATTGCTTGGGCCTCCGCCGGTTTAGCCGGTTTTAAGGGCGCCAAAAAAGCAACTCCATATGCCGCTCAGATTATTACTAAGATTGCCACTCAGAAAGCTAAGGAAGAATACGGTCTACAGGAAGTGAGTGTGTTTGTTTCTGGAGTCGGAACAGGCCGTGAAGCTGCTATCCGCGCTTTGAATGCTAATGGCTTAGAGGTTTCATCCATCAAGGATACAACCCCGGTGCCACATAACGGCTGCCGTCCGAAAAAGCCAAGAAGAGTCTAAGCTAAATAAGTTAAGCAACTAAATATGGGAAGAAATATCGATAATAAATGCAAACAGTGCCGTCGCATCGGCGAAAAACTTTTCCTCAAAGGAGAAAGATGTTTTTCACCTAAATGCGCGATGGTAAAGCGTAATTCTGTTCCTGGTGTTCATGGCAATAAGCCCCGTAAGCGCTTGAGCGATTATGGTACTCAGTTAGCAGAAAAACAGAAAGCGAAAAAACATTATGGCGTTGCTGAAAAGCAATTCCGTTTGACTTTCGAAAAGGCAGCTAAGAAGCAGGGAGATGCTGGTAAGAATTTCTTGAGAGCTTTAGAGTCCCGCTTAGATAATGTCGTTTTCCGCTTAGGCTTTGCTAGCTCCCGCGCGCAAGCGAGGCAGTTGGTCAATCACGGTCATTTTATTGTTAATGAAAAGAAAGCAGATATTCCGTCTTTTTCCGTTAAGGAAGGGCAGACGGTAAAAGTTAGAAAGAGCAGTCTTAATAGCCCTTATTTTCGAAAAGTGGGAGAAAAATTGGCAGCAGCTGATCGTCCGAGCTGGCTGCATTTTGATGCCAGCACGATGATTGCCAAGGTTCTGCACGAACCAAAGGACGGTGATTTGCCACAAGCTATCAACGTTCAGATGATTATTGAATATTATTCAAAATAAAAAATAATATGCAAAACATTGCTAACCCTAAAAAAATCGACTTTAAAACAGTCGGCGGTCCCAATGATGGAGTCATTACTGTTGAACCTCTGTTTCCTGGTTATGGAATGACTTTAGGGAATTCTTTGCGCCGTGTGTTGTTGTCGTCCCTACCGGGGGCGGCTGTTACCGGTGTCAAAATTAAGGGCGCTAGCCATGAATTCATGGCCGTTCCTCATATCAAGGAAGATGTTTTGGAAATGATTTTGAACTTTAAACAGTTGAGAATGAAGATGTTTACTGAAGAAGAGGTGCGTTTAGAGATCAAGGTTAAAGGTAAAAAAATCGTGACGGCCGCCGATATTACTAAAGATAGCCGTTTAGAAATAAAAAATCCGGAATTAGTTATTGCTAATATTACCGACGAAGCTGGTAGCTTAGATGCCGAAATTATCATTAAGCCGGGACGCGGCTATAAGATGACTGAAGGCAGTAAGCGAGAAAATAAGGAAGTCGGCTTCATTGAAATTGATTCCATTTTTTCTCCAGTAACCCTGGTTAGTATCAAGGTAGAAAGTGCCCGTGTCGGTAAAATGACTAACTGGGATAAATTAATCTTGGATGTTAAAACTGATGGCACGATGACTCCAGAAGAAGCTTTTAATGAAGCTGTTAAAGTCTTGGTTAATCAGTTCAGTGCGCTTTTGCCTGGCGGACTCGCCCGCGAGGAAGAGCCGGTTGAAGCAGCAGAAGAAGTAATCCCAGAGATTAATGATTCTGTAGAAGAAACACTTGAGACAGATGACCAAGAAGAGTCTGAAGAGGGAATTGAAGAGGAAACCGATGAAGAGGTTGAAACCTCAGACAAAAAGGAAAAAAAAGAAAAAAAAGAAAAAGTTAAAAAATCAAAGAAATAATAAATTTGCAGCTGTTCCGTCAGTTTGCGGAAAAGTTAATCCACAGATTTATGCGTCACAGAAATAAAAATAAAATTTTAGACCGAGAAAAGGGTCCACGCGAGCTCATGCTTAGGAATTTGGCTTCGAGTATTATTCTTTACGAAAAAGTGAAGACGACTAAAGCTAAGGCTCAGGCTGTTAGGCCTTTGTTAGAAAGAATGATTACTTACTCTAAAGCCGGAGATCTGACTGCTAGAAGAGGTTTAATTAAAGTTTTGCTACAAAAAAATGCAGTCAAGAAGGCGATTGAAGTGCTCGGCGTCCGTTATAAGGAGCGTCCGGGTGGCTATACTCGCATGATTAAATTGGGAACCAGAAAGGGCGATGGTGCCGAAATGGTTCAAATTGAATTAGTATAACCAATATGAATAAGATAGAAAGAAAATTACATCACCTAGACGCGACTGAGCAGGCCGTCGGACGTTTAGCAACTCAAATCGCTACTTTACTACGCGGTAAGAATAAGCCAGAGTATCAGCCTCATTTAGATTTAGGCGATATCGTCGAAGTTGCCAATGTTTCCAAAATGAAGTTTACCGGCAAGAAACTGGATCAGAAAGAATATCATCACTATTCCGGCTATTTGGGTGGACTTAAAACCAGAAAGATGTCAGCTGTTTTTGCACTTAATCCTGGGGAAGTCTTGAAAAAGGCGGTTAGAGATATGTTGCCGCCAACCAAGTTGCGCCCTAATATGCTCAAAAGATTAATCATCAAATAATATGGCAGAAAAAAAGATAAAAGAAATAAAGGAGGAAGAGCTGGAATTGACAGAAACAGAAGTGTTTGAAGACGATAAAGATTGGGCGAAGAATGAGACCGTAGAATTTTCCGGTAAATATATTTCCGCAGTTGGTCGTCGTAAGCAGGCAGTTGCTCAAGTTAGATTATATGAAGGCGGTAAGGGCATCGTTATAGTTAATGGCATGCGCGCTGCTGAGTATTTTCCTGGTGAGGGCTATAGCATTATCGCTCAGCCTTTAAAAGCAACTGGTCATAGTCGTGATTTCAATTTCTCCGTCTTGGTCAAAGGCGGTGGTAAATCCGGACAAGTTGATGCAGTTAAGTTAGGAATCGCTCGTGCGGTTTTCGAACTTGATCCAGAAAGCAAGGAGGCCTTAAAAGCCAACCACTTTTTAACTCGCGATCCACGTCAGGTAGAAAGAAAGAAACCAGGCTTGAGAAAAGCCAGAAAGGCCCCACAATGGAGTAAGCGTTAAATTAAAAATTACAGTTACATACCAAAGCCGGCTCACAGAGAGTCGGTTTTGTTTTTTGATTAACGATATGTTAATCTAGATTATATGGAAACCCTACTCAAAAAAATTGAAGATTTGCGCCAGCGCTTCCTGAAAGTGCGTGAGCTTTTGGATATTTCCGGAAAAGAAGTGCGGGAAAGGGAATTGCGTCAAAAGATGGCGGCACCTGACTTTTGGGATGATCAGGTTAAGGCGGTTTCTTGCAGCAAGGAGGCAGAAGATTTAGTTCAGGAAATTGCTGTCTGGCAGAAGTTGGGAGAAGATATTCGTGATTTAGAAGAATTGGCCGCCTTAGCAGATAAGGAGGGAAATTCAGATTTATCTCTGTCAGATTTAGCGATTGATTTGGACGTTAAATACGAACAACTAAGTGTTGATTTTTCTCGTCTAGAATTTCTCGCCTTATTTTCTGAAGAATACGACCGTGATAATGCCATAATTTCTCTTCATGCTGGCACTGGTGGTGTTGATGCTCAAGATTGGGCTCAGATGCTAGAGCGCATGTATTTGCGCTTTTGTGAGCGTCAGGGTTGGACGGCAGAGATTTTAGATAAAACTTACGGTAATGAAGCCGGCATTAAAAGTGTTGACTTACGTATCGCTGGTAGTTACGCCTATGGCTATTTGAAAAGTGAAAATGGCGTGCATCGTCTGCTTAGAAATTCACCTTTCAATGCCGATGGCTTGCGCCAGACTTCCTTTGCGCTCGTAGAAGTTATTCCTGAGCTTAAAGATGCGGGGGCGGCAGCTATTAAAGAAGAAGATTTACGCATTGATGTTTTTCGTTCCAGCGGTCCGGGCGGTCAGAGTGTGAACACGACTGATTCGGCTGTGCGTATCGTTCATTTGCCGACCGGTCTGGTAGTTGCTTGTCAAACCGAAAGGTCACAACATCAGAACAAAGAAAATGCTTTAAAAATATTGCAGGCAAAACTTAATAAGCTCCTCTTAGAAGAAAAAGAAGCAGCCGAAAAAGAACTTAAAGGCGGTGTGCAAAAAGCGGAATGGGGTAAGCAAGTTCGCTCATATTTTCTTTATGGCAACAAGCTCGTTAAAGATCATCGCAGTGATTATGAAACGTCTAATGTTGAAGCTGTGCTCGATGGCGACTTGCAGGCCTTTATGGAAGCTTATTTAAAATTTTTAAAACGCTAAAATTAAGGGCGCAGCTATTAATCGGTATAGCGCCAAGAGGGCGACCACCAATCGGTCAGTTTAACTCACGTTTATCATAAGTAGTTTAAAATACCAGTATCACACTGGTATTTTATGTTATCGCGCGCTCGCTTATTTTTCATATTAAATTTAATATTTCTTGGCATTATCTGCTTCAAAAGTCTTGACCCTAATGCCTTTGTGAAAGCGCCTGCGCCGGGCTCTTTAGCTTTTTATCAAGGAGAGCGCCTAGAATTTATTGGTTTTGTTTGTGAAGAAGCCGATGTTAATTATAAGTCTAGACGCCTAAGCGTTTGCGCTTCTGATTATCGTCACGATAAAGTTCTGATTACAACGAGTCTATATCCAGAGTACGATTACGGCGACTTCTTAATCATCAAGGGCCTGTTACAAGCGCCACCAATCTTAGAAGGCTTTGACTATGCTCGTTATCTTGGACGTTATGGCATTGCTTCGGTGATGTATTATCCGCGCTTAGAAAAAGTGGGGGCCAAAGCAGGGGCGCCTGAATTAAGCTCATTTTCTGAACTAAGCTCATCTTCCGCACTCGGCCTTTTTCCCGATTCCCAACTTTCTTTCAGACAAAAAATCTATCTTCAACTATTAAAAGCAAAATGGTTTTTGAAAAAAACCATGGAGAAATCTTTACCTGAACCAGAGGCTGGCTTGGCGGTGGCACTGCTCTTGGGTTATCGTCGCACTATTCTTGCAGAAGACGCCGAAGTTTTTGCGCGCACCGGCTTGAGTCATTTAATCGCCATCTCCGGTTCGCACATCACCATCATGAGTGCGATGCTGGTCGGCGCCCTTTTGTTTTTTGGCGCCTCTCGTCGCCAGTCTTTGCGTGGTGTTTTTGTCTTTTTAGCAATTTACCCGCTCATTACTGGCCTGAGTGCTTCGGCCGTTCGCTCGGCTATTATGGGTGGCCTGATGTTTTTAGCGCTTTATTACGGTCGACTTTCTAGTGCAATCAATGCACTGATTTTTTCCGCCGCTCTAATGCTTGTTTTTAATCCGCGTTTACTACGAGATGATATCGGTTTTCAACTTTCTTTTGCGGCTGTATTAGGAATAATTTATATTTATCCGCTTGGCAGTTCATTGTCTTCACGTATTAAAAGGTGGACGACAAGGGGTGCTTCGACTTATCGTCGTCGAGCAGGGAAGCTGTTTTTAATTTTTTGGGAGATTTTCAGTCTTACTTTTGCCTGTCAGCTGGCAGTAACGCCAATTATGCTAGCGAATTTTCAACAGTTTTCTCTCGTTTCTTTTATTGCTAATCCAGTCATTGCTTGGATATTTCCGCTTCTTTTGGGCGCTTTAATTTTACCACTTCTGCCAGCCGCCCTTTGTTCAGCGCTTGGCCCCTGGTTTTTTGCGCCGGCTTATTTTTTGCTTGCCCTCTTATTTAAAACAGCGCGCTTTTTTTCTGGCCTGTCTTGGGCAGCCAGTGAAGTATCAAACTTTAGTGCGGGAGCAACGATAATTTATTACAGTATTTTAATATCGATAGTATTAATTATGCGGGCTAAATTAAAAAAGAAAAATGCTTGCACAAAAACGAAGGCCAGAAATAAGCAGCTTTAAAATACTAGAAAACCGCTCTTTTGGAGCGGCTTTCTGGTAATATTTTTGCTAGTTTTATCGCATCTAACTACGTTAGATTTTTCGATAAACTACTTATTGGTTTTTATTTTTTCGCTTTTGGCTTAGCTACTTTCGCTTTTGCAGATTTTGGTTTGGTAGCTGCTTTTCTAGCCTTAGCGACCGGAGATTTCTTGGTAACTTTAACTGGAGCCGGACCCGCACTAGCAGGCAGTCTCTTAGTCTTTACGCGTTTTGGCTTATCCATCGTGCGCAAGCAGGAAGTGCAGAGTTTAAACTTATCGCCACCGATAGTCTTACTTTGCAGGTTAATACCTTGTCTTCGCAAGGTCTTAATTTTAGAATGAGAGCGACTGGCGCCTTTAGTTGCGCTACGTCCGCAAAGGTCACATTTTTTTGCCATATTGGTTAGTCTTGGTTTATTTGCTTATTTTATTGGTTTTATTCTAACAGCATTTTTAAAATTAATCAAGTTATGTTATAATCAAAAATTATGATTGCTATATTTCAAATTATTGTTTTAATTTTATCAGCGGTAATCCATGAATATATGCATGGTTTTGTTGCCCAACAGCTGGGTGATGATACGGCAAAAAACGCCGGCCGCCTAACCCTTAACCCACTAGCCCATCTTGACTGGCTCGGGTCTTTTTTCTTGCCTTTGATGCTAATTTTATCAGGCACCGGCTTTGTTATTGGTTGGGCTAAACCAGTCCCTTATAATCCATATAATTTGCGCGATCGCAAATATGGTGATGCTAAAGTGGCCCTGGCTGGCCCTTTGTCTAACTTAGCAGTGGCTCTGGCCTTCGGTTTGATTTTAAAATTTACCCCTTTTATTAGTCTGACATTTTCAGGCTTAATCAGCATTATCATTTTCATCAACCTGCTCTTAATGGTTTTCAATTTACTGCCAATTCCGCCCCTTGATGGCTCTAAAGTAGTTGCCACTTTCTTGTCACCAGAGATGCGAATGCGTTATTTGAGCATGGAAAGAGCTGGTTTCTTTGTTGTTATTCTAGTAGTGATGCTAGCTGGTTGGGTCATTAGTACTCCGGTTAACTTTTTATTTCGGTTGATTGTTGGATAGAGGAGTTATCACTAGTCTTGACTTTAGGGTTATCTTTTGTTAAACTAAAGATAACCTTATTTATTTAGTAAAAAATATATGGAAAGCCTAATTGCTTTAAAAGATTTACGCTTGAATATGGATAAATACGCCTCCGAAGTAAAAGCTGGAAAGTCTTTTATTGTTTTAAAACAAAGCAAGCCCTTATTCAAAATTAGTCCGATTGATGAAGACAGTAGCTGGGAAGAGGTAGTTAATTTTACTAAGATTAAAAAGGGTGGTGTTGATATTGATGAGCTTTTAAAAGCGCTTTAAGTTTATGGATAAGATTACTAAAGCTCTTTTAAGCTTGTCTGCTAAGGAAAGGGAAGTGTTGAAGTCTATTATTTTGAAAGTTAAGACTGGCGCTTTTTCCGGGCTAGATTTAAAAAAGCTGAAAAATTGTGATAATATCTTTCGTATTCGCAAGGGGAAATTGCGCGTTATTTTTAAAAAAAATTTGGCGGGAAAATATTTTATTTTAGCCGTCGAAAGAAGGTCAGATAATACCTATAATAAATATTAAACAAAATTTTTCATAAGAAAAAACCCGAATCATTTGATCCGGGTTTAAGCTGGAATCATTTGATTCGAGCTTATTTTTTTTAGTCCATTTAGTAAGTTAGGCTGTCTTGTATTCTCTTTAGAGATCCAAGGAGATTAGCCTCCCCTTCATATGTTACATCGCTTGCCTTGTTGGCGGCGATGAAACTCTTTAGATCCTGAATCATGACTACGATTCTAGTAAGCTCAGTGTCATGGTAGGAATCCCTAGCAATTTGCTTGAGATAATCCATGGCATTAGTAAGTTTTCTGTCCCAAACCAACTGTTTTTTAAAGTTGGAGACCACTAGTAGTTCCTGCAACTTTAAATCAGTTGCCTGGCGAATGATTTTCACAGGAAGATCGGTATAATATTCTCCTGCCTCCCAGACATCTTCCCAGCTAAGAGCGTTAGCGGCTTTGTTTTCGAGTTTTTTTAAGAACTCGTCTCTCTTTGCCTCCATAATCGCTTTAGCTTCTTCTGCTTTTCTGTGCCTTTCTTCTTCAGCTTGTTCAGCTGCTCTGCGTTCTTGGCGTTTTTTAAAGCTAGATTTAATCCAGCTTGGAATAATTAAGAAAGCCAGAAGAGCTATAATTGCCAGGAATACAATTTTGAAAATTGTATTTCCCATAAATTGCCAGACGATGGTAGCTAAAGCTAGTACAGCCAACGTGATCCAGGCAACCTCGACATTGTTTTGGCTTAAATCATGCCTGATTCTAGTTTTTAATAGACCAGTTAATAGACACGCCCCTCCGATAATTGTTGGCCAAGCATAAGCTGTGCCGAAATTACGGAGATAAGCCAGAAAAAATGCGGCGATGACAATAGAGAATAATCCCACTTCATCTAAGGTTAATGATATCTTTCTGCTGATAAGCAGCCAAGCAATCATGATTAAAC
Source organism: uncultured Gammaproteobacteria bacterium (assembly GCA_964350915.1). Taxonomy (GTDB): domain Bacteria; phylum Patescibacteriota; class Patescibacteriia; order Patescibacteriales; family UBA12465; genus UBA12465. The sequence goes on from CAYGLM010000004.1 coordinate 14,088, forward strand.
CGAAGATAGTTAAGGACAGGGCCATGTTTAAATCGCTAGCCGCATAGTAGTGACTAAGAACTATCAGGACCAGTCCAGCTGAAATCCAGCTGATAGTCGAGACTCTTCTTTGCAGATTAATGGGCCAGGGCAGTAATACCCAAACGCCAGTTAATACTGGGACGACAATCATCGTCCAAATTGCTCCGGCGCAAAGTCCGAAGATAAGAACTGTAGCGATTGCTACGGGAAGAAGTACGGAAATAAGACTCATCAAAGCCTTGCCTCTTTTTTCGAAAAACAATTTTTTCATTTTTATAAGTTTTTAAAGTACTCGGTTTCTTTAGCTCCTTTAACAGAGCGTAGCCTTGTTCGGCTTTTAGGTGCCAACCGCTTAGCGCACCATAAGATATATTATATCATACTTTAATAAATTTGTCAATACTTAAGCTTTTTGCCTTTGTCTGAAGAAATCGGACTGAGACCGAGGAGGGGAAGAGGCTGTGCCGGGGCCCTTTTCCTTTGATTTCCGCCTTGACTTATATTTTATATTTTGTTAAATTAAATTAGTGTAAAAAACAACACATCCTGAAGACTCAGGATTATTTTAATATTTAAGATAAATCATCTGTAACAAGTAAGATTCCGCCCGGACAGTCGCCTTTTTTTCGGCTGGTGGCCAGGGGGTCAAAATAGTAAAAATTATGCCAACTATCAACCAATTAGTGAAGCAAGGCCGTAAGAAGGTCGCCGCCAGGAAGAAGTCCTTGGCTCTTCATGTTACCCTGGACTCCTTGCATCGCAAGAAGAAAGAGACAGCCAAAGGCGCTCCTTTCAAGCAGGGCGTTTGCCTGAAAGTAACAACAACTACACCGAAGAAACCTAACTCCGCGCTTCGTAAAATTGCTCGTGTTCGTTTATCTAATGGCATGGAAGTAGCTGCTTACATTCCTGGTATGGGTCATAATTTACAAGAGCACTCCATTGTTTTGGTGAAAGGTGGTAAAACCAAAGATCTTCCCGGCGTTCGTTACAAAGTTGTCCGTGGCGTTTATGACGCTTCTGGTGTTGAAGCCAGACGAAAGAGCCGCAGTTCTTATGGCGCTAAGAAGCCAAAGAAAGACGCTAAATAAAATAGCCCGAGGCCAAAGTTGAATTCCTGAGGCCAAAGTTCAATCAAAGATTAAGTAAAAATTTTAGAAATAATAATAATGTGTCGCGGATTAGTATAGCTGATAATTACGCGCTAAAACCAATATGAGAGGAAAACCAGCTCCTAAAAGGGATATCGATGGCGATTCCAAGTATAGTGACAAGAATATTGCTAAATTCATCAACTACGTGATGCAAGATGGCAAGAAAAGCGTGGCCGAGCGTATCGTCTACGGTTCTTTTGAAATCTTGAAAGAAAAAACTAAACAAGACCCGCGTCATATTTTCAACAAGGCAATTAAAAAAGTTTCTCCACTTGTCGAAGTTCGTGGTAAGCGTGTTGGCGGTGCCAACTACCAAGTTCCTTTTCAGGTGCGTGGCGAAAGACGCTATTTTTTGGGTTGCAACTGGATGATTAAAGCTGCTCATGATCGCAAGGGTCGTTCAATGGCAGAAAAATTAGCTATTGAAATTTTGGACGCTTCTAACGGCGAAGGTAATGCTGTTAAGAAAAGAGAAGCAGTTCACAAGATGGCTGAAGCTAATAAGGCTTTTGCTCATTTCTCTAGGTAATATAAAAAAATAATATTACAGGCTCGCCGACAGGCGCGCTCATTTATAAACCAAAATTTAATTTAATCTTAAAATATGGCCCGAGACTATTCGTTAGATAATATTAGAAACATCGGTATCATGGCTCACATTGATGCCGGCAAAACGACTTTTACTGAGCGTGTCCTTTTTTATACCGGTAAAAAGCATAAAGTCGGTGAAGTGCATGAAGGTGCCGCAGAAATGGATTGGATGGAGCAGGAAAAGGAAAGAGGTATTACTATTACTTCCGCTGCCACTACTTGTTTCTGGAAGAATAAGAAAATCAATATTATCGATACTCCCGGACACGTTGACTTTACGGTTGAAGTTGAACGCTCTTTGCGCGTTCTTGACGGGGCGATTGCTGTTTTTGATGGCCAGGCTGGCGTTGAGCCACAGTCAGAAACTGTTTGGCGCCAAGCTGATAAATATCAAGTTCCACGTCTTTGTTTCGTTAATAAGATGGATAAGATGGGGGCGGATTTTTACATGAGCTTGAATTCTATCCGCACTAGATTAAATCAGAAAGCGGTTGCTATTCAATTACCGATTGGCGCTGAAAGTAATTTATCTGGCGTCATTGATATTTTAAACAAGAAAGCTTATCAGTTCGCTGGTCATTTCGGCGTCAATATTGAAGAAATTCCAATTCCTGAAGACATGAAAGAAAAGGTTGAAGAGTTCCACGCTGAATTAGTGGAGAAGGCGGTTGAATGTGATGAGGCAACAATGGAAAAATACTTGAATGGCCAAGAAGTTTCCGTAGAAGAATTAAAGGCCGCTATCAGAAAAGGTGTAATCTCCAATTCAATTTATCCAGTTCTATGTGGCACGGCTTTACAAAATATTGGTGTGCAATTAGCGCTAGATGCAGTGAATGATTATTTACCGTCTCCACTGGATGTGGCGGAAATTATTGGTACCGATGTTCGTGATGAAGAAAAGAAGATTGTGGTGACGGCCGATGATGGCAAGCCTTTTGTCGGTTTAGCTTTTAAAATTGCTACCGATCCTTTCGTTGGTAAACTTTGTTTCGTTCGCGTTTATCAAGGCGTTTTAGCCGCTGGTTCTTATATTGTTAATTCCTCGACTGGTAATAAAGAAAGAATCGGACGCTTAGTACGTATGCACGCTAATCATCGTGAGGAAATTAAAGAAATTTACGCTGGTGACATCGCCGCAATTATTGGTTTGAAAAATACTACTACTGGTAATACTTTATGTGCGGAAGATGCACCGATGCTTTTAGAATCTATTAACTTCCCAGAACCAGTTATTAAGATTGCGGTTGAACCGAAGACTAAGGCTGACCAAGAAAAGATGGGCGTTGCTTTATCTCGTTTAGCAGAAGAAGATCCGACTTTCCGTGTTGAAACTGATGAAGAAACTAATCAAGTTTTGATTTCTGGTATGGGTGAACTTCACTTAGAAATTATTGTTGATCGCATGAAGAGGGAATTCGGTGTTGAAGCTAATGTCGGTAAACCACAAGTATCTTATCGTGAAACGATTACTAAGAAAGCGGAAGCAGAACACAAATATGCCAAGCAGTCTGGTGGTCGTGGTCAATACGGACATTGTTCCTTGCGCGTTGAACCAAACGAACAGGGTAAGGGCTTTGAATTTATTGATGAAATTAAGGGCGGCGTTATCCCGCGTGAATATATTCCGGCGATTGAAAAAGGTGTTAGAGAAGCGATTCAAAGCGGTGTTGTGGCTGGTTATCCGATGGTTGATGTTAAGTGCGCTGTTTTCTACGGTTCTTATCATGAAGTTGACTCTTCAGAAATTGCCTTTAAAATGGCCGCTATCTTTGCTTTCAAGGATGCTTGTCAGAAGGCCGGCACTATTTTACTAGAACCAATCATGAAAGTTGAAGTTACTACCCCAGAAGATTATATGGGTAATATCATGGGAGATTTAAATAGTAAGCGTGGTCAAATTGAAGAAATGTCTGATCGTACTAATGTTAAGGTTGTGAAAGCGAAAGTTCCGCTTGCAGAAATGTTTGGTTACTCAACTAGCTTGCGCTCCATGAGTCAAGGTCGCGCTAACTACGTGATGGAATTTTCTCACTACGCCGAAGTACCAAAGAATATTTTAGAAGGATTGAAAGAGAAGAGCGGAAGATAATTTCTTCAGTCGAGCGGAAGATAAATTCTCCAGTCGAGCGGAAGATAAATTCTCCAGTCGAGCGGAAGATAATTCGCTCCTAGAAACGCGTCAGCGATTAAACCTATGTTTCCAGAACAACTAAAAAAAATATTACAGTTAATCAAGCGCACCGGCGATAGAGTCATTATTTTTGATGGCGCTAATCCTGATGACAGTTATGTCATCATGGATGTGGATAGTTACGCCGATGGAGTATATTCTGATGAAGGCGATGATGGTTGCTGTGGAAATTGTTCTGATGGTTGTTGTCATGAAGAAGGAGACGAAATCATAGCTGAAGCATCCGCTCCAGAAGAAGAAAAAAAGCCCGAAATTATTGAAGAAAAAACAGAAAACACAAATTTGACAGAAGAAGATTTAACTGATAGAATTAATCAGGAAATCTCGATGTGGAAGAATCAAGATAATGCTCAGTCTTTATCGGAAGAAGATAAAGTAAAGAAGAGCTGGCAGATTCCTCCCGCCGTCAAAGACAAGGCGAAAAATATCGAGTAAATTTTTGGTGTTAAGAAATAATTTATAAATAATAATTTAATTTAGTTCGGCTGGTTTCCTTTTAAAGGAAAGAAACCCCGTGATAACGGGGGCCGTACAACAAAAACATGGCAGACAAATTTGAACGCACAAAGCCCCATGTTAACGTCGGTACTATCGGCCACGTTGACCATGGGAAAACTACTTTAACCGCCGCTATGTTGGCCGTCTTTAATGCTAAAGGCATGAAGGCTTCCAAGAAAGGCGTTGGTGAAATCGATGCTGCTCCAGAAGAAAGGGAGAGAGGTATCACAATCGCAACCGCTCACGTTGAATACGAATCAGAAGCTCGTCACTATGCACACGTTGACTGTCCGGGACATGCTGATTATGTTAAGAACATGATTACAGGTGCCGCTCAGATGGACGGTGCTATCTTAGTAGTTTCTGCAACTGATGGCCCTATGCCTCAGACTCGCGAACATATCCTTTTAGCTCGTCAAGTTGGTGTTCCTTATATCGTTGTTTTCTTGAACAAGTGTGATATGGTTGAGGACAAAGAACTTATCGACTTAGTTGAGGAAGAAATTCGTGACTTATTGAAGAAATATGAATTCCCAGGAGACGCTACTCCGATTATTCGCGGCAGCGCTCTTAAGGCCTTAGAGAACCCAACCGGTGCTGATGCTGAGCCTTTAATGGAACTTATGAAACAGTTAGACGAATATATTCCAGAGCCAAAAAGAGATGTTGACCAACCTTTCTTAATGCCAATTGAAGATATTTTCTCAATTGAAGGACGCGGAACAGTTGTTACTGGTCGTATTGATCGCGGTATCGTTAAGGTTGGTGAAGAAGTTGAAATTGTCGGTTTAATGGAAACCAAGAAGACCACTATCACTGGCGTGGAAATGTTTAACAAGCAGTTAGACCAAGGTCAGGCTGGAGATAATGCTGGTTTATTACTTCGCGGTACTAAGAAGAACGAAGTCGAAAGAGGACAAGTTCTTTGCAAGGCCGGAACTATTACTCCACACACTGAATTCAGCGCTGAAGTTTACGTCCTGTCCAAAGAGGAAGGTGGACGCCACAAGCCCTTCTTCAACGGTTATAAGCCTCAGTTCTATATCAGAACTACTGACGTTACTGGTGATATTACTCTACCAGCAGGAACAGAAATGGTTATGCCAGGTGACACTGTCAACCTGAACATTAAACTTATTTCTCCAATTGCTTTGGAAGAGAAGCAGAGATTCGCTATCCGCGAAGGCGGCCGCACTGTCGGCGCTGGCGTGGTAACTAAAATCTTAAAGTAAGTAAGTAATCGCTTAGGCTCGCTCTTGATTCTAAGAGCGAGCTCGTAGCGACTATTTAACAATTAACAAGCGCTATTTTAAACACTTTAACTATGTCCGAACAAAAAAAAGACGAAAAAGAATTCAAGCAGCGGATCAGGATCAAGATCAAGTCTTTTGACCATAAGATCATCGACCAGTCCACCAAAACTATCATCGAAACGATAGAGCGTTCTGATGCTCAATTTTTCGGACCGATTCCTTTGCCAATTGAGAAGAGGAAGTATACGGTCAATCGTTCCACCTTCGTTCACAAAGATGCTCGTGACCAATATGAAATGCGTATTCACAAGCGTATGATTGATATCGTTGACCCAAGTGCAAAGACGATTGAAGATTTGACGAACCTTAACCTACCGGCTGGGGTTGACGTTGAAATAAAAATGTAGTATTATTAAAAGATAAGAATAAATTTGTTGGCAGCGGCCTTGATAACTCTGTTTATCAGAAAGTATTTTGGCTAAATTCAGCAAAATTTGGAGGTAAATCAGCAGCAAGATAAAAGTTTACAATCAAAATCGCGGAAATTTCCAAGATTTTTTGTTTATCTGTTATTGAAAGCTGGTTTATAGACCAGTTTTTTTGTTAAAAAAAAGAGTAGTATTAGGATAACCATATGAAATGCATAATCGGAAAAAAAATGAGCATGACCCAGATCTGGATCGACGACAAGGTGATGGCAGTCACCCCGGTTTCAGCTGGACCTTGCGCGATTACCCAGGTCAAAACTAAAGATAAGGACGGCTACGAAGCTTTACAGTTGGCTTTTGGTACCAGAAAAGAAAAGAATGTTAATAAACCACAACGTGGTCACGTCAAATCTTTGGGTATTATGCCTCAGCATTTAAGAGAATTCAGAGTATCTGAAGCAGCTAATTTCCAAGTTGGTGATACGGTTACAGTTGAAACTTTTGCTGTTGGTGACACGATTAACGTGACCGGAACTTCTAAAGGAAAAGGTTTTCAAGGTGTTGTTAAGCGTCATGGTTTTCACGGTTTCCGTAAAACTCATGGTAATAAGGATCAGGAAAGAATGCCTGGCTCAATCGGTCCTAAGGGTCCAGCTCACGTTTTCAAAGGAACTAAAATGGGCGGCCGCATGGGCGACGATAGAGTAACAGTTACAAATCTAGAAGTTATGCAAATAGACGCCGATAATAACATTATTTTCGTTAAAGGTGCGATTCCAGGAGCAATTAACGGTTTAATAATGATTAGCGGCACTGGTGAATTACAAGTTAACTTGAAGAAGGAAAAAGTAGCGGAAACTCCAGTTGAAGCCGCCGAGACCCCGGTAGCGGAAGTTCCAACCGAAACTCCAACTGAAGTCACTGAGGAAACTCCGGTAGCTGAAGCTCCGACAGAAGCTCAGTCAACCGAAGCCACTGAGGAAACTCCAACCGAAACTCCAGTTGAAACTCCAGTTGAAACTCCAGTTGAAACTCCGGTGGAAGAAAAGAAGGAATAAGCAGCTTCATAATTACAATTAGTAAATAGAAGAATATGTCATTAAAGATAAAAGTCTACAATCAATCGGCAGAACCAGTTAAAGATTTGGAGCTGGAAGCAAAGATTTTTGCTGTTGAACCGAAATCAGAACTGCTGCACCAAGCCTTAGTGGCGCAGATGGCTAACAGTCGTCAAGTTTTGGCTCACACTAAAGACAGAAGCGAAGTTTCTGGTGGCGGTAAGAAGCCTTGGAAGCAGAAGGGAACTGGACGCGCTCGCGCTGGTTCAAGTCGTTCTCCGATTTGGATTGGTGGTGGTGTTACTTTTGGACCAAGAAACGAAAGAAATTTCAAAGTTAAGATTAATCAGAAGATGAAGCAGAAGGCAATTTTTATGGCCTTATCCGACAGAGTTAAAACTGGTAGCTTAGCAATTATCGATAGTTTAGAAATGGCTGAATATAAAACTAAGAAGTTTAACGAAATTGTTAGCGGCTTAGAGCAGAAAGTTTTAAAAACTGAACGCCGCAATTTGCTTGTCGTTAACGATATTAAGGATGATAAAGCTAAATATTCCGGACGTAATCTGAAGGGCGTAAAGATAATCAATTTGGAAAATATTAACCTCGCTGATTTGCTCAACTATCGTAATCTGTTGATGACGGAAAAAGGTGTCGAGGCTTTTACCAAGCGCTATAATAAATAAATATATGGCATTATTTGGATCAAAAACAAGTAAAACTGAAGATAAAAAAGATAAGCCGGCTGATAAGAAGGCTGCTGTTAATGCTACTAGCAAGGAAGCTACAGAAAAAGAAGCAACTAGCATGAAAGATCTTTACTCCGAGGCTCCTGTTAAAAGTGTTTCTGGCGCTAAGTCTAAAACAGCAAGTGCAGCTAAATTTACCGCCTCCAATCGTTTATTGGTGCGACCGCTAGTAACTGAGAAAGCGACGATTATGGCAGCTGATAGCAAATACTCTTTCGTCGTTGCTAAAGAAGCCAATAAAATTGAGGTTGCTAAGGCAGTCAAGGCTGTTTACGGTGTGAATCCAGTTGACGTGAATATTATCAATATGAAAGGAAAGCGGGTAACCCGCGGACGCATCCGTGGTCAGAGAAAGGATTGGAAAAAAGCAGTCGTGACCTTGGCTAAAGGAGAAACCATCGCACTTTACGAAGGCGTCTAATACTCCTAGTAAGCAGCAGCTAAATTTAAAAAGTATTTTGGTCAATTAGAAATTGTATTAATATGGGAATCAAAAAAGTAAAAGCAAATACTCCGGGAAGACGCGAAGCCACCTTCGATGATTTTAAAGATATTACTAAAAAGACTCCAGAAAAAAGATTAGTAATTATCAGAAAAAAACATAGTGGCCGCAATTCCAGTGGTAAAATTACGGTTAGACATCGTGGCGGCGGCGCCAAGCGTTATATCCGCTTAGTTGATTTTAAGCGTGATAAATATGATGTTGAGGCGACGGTATCAGCGATTGAATACGATCCAAATCGTGGCGCTAGGCTAGCCTTATTGGTTTATGGTGATGGCAACAAGAGATATATCATTGCTCCAGTAGATTTGAAGGTTGGCGATAAGATTATGAGTTCCAAGAATTTGATTGAAATCAAAAATGGTAACGCCATGCCCCTTAAATTCATTCCCGCTGGTTTAGCAGTTAGCTCAGTTGAACTCGATCCTGGCCAGGGAGCAAAAATTGCTCGCGGTGCTGGTAATGTCGTTTATGTCATGGGCGTCGAAGGTAAGTATGCTCAAGTTAAAATGCCATCTGGTGAAATCAGATTAATCAAGAAAGAATGTCTTTGTACTGTCGGTCAGGCCAGTAATCCAGATAAGCGTCACATTTCTCTAGGTAAAGCCGGACGTACGCGTCATCTTGGTATTAGGCCAACCGTTAGAGGAACAGCTATGAATCCAGTTGATCATCCTCATGGTGGTGGTGAAGGCAAGCAGTCAATCGGTTTGAAACATCCTAAGAATATTTGGGGTAAGCACGCTTTAGGTGTTAAGACCAGAAGAAAAAGTTCAAGTGATCGTTTAATCGTTAAGCGCCGTGGCCATCGCAAGCGCAAATAAGAGTAATTAATTTTTAAATAATTATGTCCAGAAGTCTAAAAAAAGGACCTTACGTCAATCTGAGGTTGGTCAATAAGATCAAAAATCTCGCTCCCGGCAGCAAGGAAGTGATTAAGGTCTGGGATAGAGCTTGTACGATTACGCCGGAAATGGTCGGACATACGCTTGGCGTTCATAACGGCAAACAACATATCCCGGTTTACGTTGTGGAAAATATGGTCGGTCATCGTTTAGGAGAATTTTCACAGACCAGAAAATTTGTCGGCCATGGTGGTAAAATGGCTAAGACTCAGGCTAAAAAATAAGCCAACGATTCAGACTCAAGCTAAGAAATAATCAAACAATGCAAATATGGAAGTAAAAGCTAGTTTAAAACATGCGAAGATGTCCGCTCAGAAAATGCGCCTTGTTATTGACGTGGTGCGCGGATTGTCAGTTGAAGCGGCTTTGGCGCAGCTTAAGTTTATGAATAAGCTGGCGGCTGAACCAGTAGCCAAGCTGATTAGATCAGCGATTGCTAATGCTGAAAACACCTATAGCCTGGAAAGGTCTAATTTGATGATACAGGAAATAAGAGCTGATGAAGGCGTCACGCTCAAGCGTTGGATGCCAAGAGCTCACGGTCGAGCGACTGCTATTCGCAAACGTGGTTGCCATATTCATTTAATTTTGAAAGAGATTAAGGAAACTGGAAAACACGAGAAGAAGGTGGTAAAGACTGAAGAGCCAGTGAAATTAGAGAAGTTGGCTAAGGACGGAGAGAAGGCAAGTAAAGTCACTACTAAAATAGAAAAGGAAAGAGGTAAGGCAGTTAGCGCTCCAGAAAAAGCAAAAATATTCAGAAGAAAAGCCGGTTAATAGTTAAGTAATAAGTAACAAATACATATGGGCAAAAAAGTTAATCCGAAAATATTGCGCATGGGCATCACCAAGACCTGGCCTTCGATTTGGTTCGAGCAGGGCGAGCAGTATATCAAGAACGTTCGACAGGATGTTTTGATTCGCAAACAGCTGATTAAGGAATTTAAGGAAGCTGGCGTCGACAAGGTTGAGATTA
>CAYGLM010000004.1:24516-33046 GCA_964350915.1 uncultured Gammaproteobacteria bacterium
CGCAAACAGCTGATTAAGGAATTTAAGGAAGCTGGCGTCGACAAGGTTGAGATTACTCGTGGTATCAATCGGATCGAAATCAGTATCTTTACGGCTAAACCGGGTATTATCATTGGCCGTGGCGGTAATGGCGTCGAAGAGTTGAAGAAGAAGCTGCATGATAAATATTTAAAGAATTTCCGCATGCAGGAAATAAACTTAAACATTAAGGAAGCCAATCGTCCAAACTTGAGCGCCCAAATCGTAGTACAGAGCATGATTTTAGATATTGAAAAAAGAATGCCTTTCAGAAAAGTGATGAAACAGGCCCTAGGACGCATCGAACGCGGTGGCGCTTTAGGGGCAAAAACAGTAGTTGCTGGACGCCTTAACGGGGCAGAAATCGCTCGCACGGAAAAGTTAGTTTGGGGGAAAGTACCACTACAAACTTTAAGAGCTGATATTGATTACGCTCGTGGCGCAGCCCACACCACTTACGGTGCTATTGGCATCAAGGTCTGGGTCTATAAGGGAGAAGTATTTGAAAAAGACAAGTCAGCTGCCGGTGAAGTGATTGAGAACTAATAATTTGAATTCTAGTTTCAGTTTACAAAAATATGTTAATGCCAAAGAAAACTAAATGGAGGAAAGATCATAAGAGACGTCGTGGCGGTAAAGCCAGTCGTCACCTTAATATCAGCTTCGGTAGCTATGGACTTAAGAGTATGACCGCTTGCTGGGTAACTTCCCGCCAGATAGAATCCGCCCGTCGCGTTATGACTAAATACGTTAAGAAAGGTGGCAAAATCTGGATTAGAATTTTCCCGGACAAGCCAGTAACTAACCATGGTGGCGAAATCCCTATGGGTAAGGGAAAAGGTGCCGTCGATCATTACGTCGCAATTGTTAAGCCGGGTATGGTAATGTTTGAGATGGAAGGGCTAGATAAGGAAACTGCTCAAAAGGCAATGGAGTCAGCCGCCCACAAACTACCCTTGAAGTGTAAATTTATCAGTAAGGAATAATCCAAGAAACATATGGACAAGAAAGAATTAATGACTAAAGACGCTGGCGAGCTGAAGAAGCTGTTAGAAGTCAGTCGAGAAAAATTGCGTGAATTGCGTTTCAAGGATTCTAATAAACAGCTGAAAAATATTCGCGAAATAAGAGTAACTAGACAGCTGATTGCGCAAATCTTAACGCTAACAAATAAGCAAAAATAAAAATATGACCGCTATAGAAAATAAGACAAATGAAAAAAAGGCGATTAGCCGCAAATTCAACGGCGTCGTGGTCAGCGCTAAGAATGACAAGACCATCGTTGTCTTGGTTGAGTCTGTAAAGATTCACCCTAAATACAAGAAAAGATATACCGTTAGCCGCAAATATAAAGTTCATGATGAAACTAATAAGCACAAGGCTGGTGACAAGGTGTTTTTCGTTGAATGTCGTCCGCTGAGCCGCGATAAGAGATGGCGTGTTATCGCTTAAACGCGATTAGTCGCTAATGCTAAAATTACTTAGCAGTTAGACAGCGATAAAATTATAAAAATTACAAGTAGAAAAATATGATTCAAGTGCAGACCTATTTAAAAGTAGCCGATAACTCCGGGGCCAAGGAAGTCCAGTGTATTCGGGTACTTGGTGGAACTAGAAGGCGCTATGCCGGCGTTGGTAATATTATTATTGCCGCCGTTAAAAGCGCTACACCTCACGCTGCAATCAAAAAAGGTGATGTGATTAAGGCCGTAGTTGTGAGAACAGCCAAGGAAATCAGAAGGGCTGACGGTTCATATCTGCGCTTTGATGATAACGCTTGCGTCGTTATTAACGATGTCGAAAAGAAGGATCCCAAGGGAACTCGTATTTTTGGTCCGGTTGCTCGTGAAGTTAGACGCGCCGGTTTTGCCAAAATCGCCTCCTTGGCACCAGAAGTTTTATAAAATCAACCAGGCAGTTTTAAGAAACATATGCATATCAAAAAGAACGACAAAGTAAAAATATTAGCCGGAAAGGACAAAGGAAAGTCCGGTAAGGTCCTGCAAGTCCTGCCTAAGGAAGGCAAAGTGAATATCGAAGGTTTAAACCTGTTGATTAAGCATTTGCGTCCGCAAAAGCAAGGAGAAAAGGGACAGAGAATTGAATTTCCTGCTTTTATTAATGTTTCTAATATTGCTTTAATCTGTCCGCAATGTGGTCGCGCGACTCGTGCTGGCCATAAAATCGTCAAGGTTGAAGGCAAGAAGGATAAAAAATTCAGAGCCTGCAAGAAGTGCCAGGAAATAATCGAGTAAGAGAGGAAATAATCGAGTAATAAAAAATTTATGAGACTTAGAGAAAAATACCAAAAAGAAATAATGCCTGCATTAAAGGAGAAGTTTTCTTTCAAGAGCGCTATGCTTGTTCCGCGTATAACCAAGGTTGTGATCAATGTTGGCGCTGGACGTCATGCGAAGGAGAAGGATTACTTAGAAGCGGTAGCTAAAGGTTTAACCAGAATCAGCGGCCAAAAGCCAGTGTTTACTTTGGCTAAAAAATCAGTTTCCGCTTTCAAAATCAGAGAAGGGATGACTATTGGTGTTAAAGTTAGTTTGCGCGGTCAGAGAATGTATGATTTTGTAGAAAAATTGGTAGGTATTACTTTTCCTCGCGTTAGAGACTTCCGTGGCATTAGCGATAAGAGCATCGATAGAACTGGCAATATGACGATTGGATTTAAAGATCAGGCTGCTTTCCCAGAAATCAAGGTGGAAGATTTAGATAATCCTTTTGGCTTAGAAGTTTGCTTAACGACTACCGCCAAGAACAAGGAAGAGGGATTGGAACTTTTCCGCGCCTTTGGTTTTCCTTTTAAGAAAGAGAGCAAATAATTTCAATAAATATGGCAAGAACCGCATTAATAGTAAAAGCAAAAAGAAAACCAAAGTTTTCTACCCGCAAGATCAATCGTTGCTGGCGCTGCGGCCGCAACCACGGCTTCATGAGAGATTTCAAACTATGCCGTATCTGTTTCCGTGAATTAGCCGATAATGGCGACTTACCGGGAATTAGGAAATCTAGCTGGTAATTTAGAAATTTAAGTTTAATCTAAAAATATGATGGATCCCATCGCAGACATGTTCACAAGAATCAGGAATGCTTCCGCCGTCAAAAAATCGGAAATCGTTTTGCCTATGAGCAAATTGAAATATGAAGTGGCGAAAATCCTGGAGAAGGAAGGCTGGGTCAAAAAAGCGGAAGTGATTCCGGGAGGACTAGCTGGCAAGCATACCAATTTTGATGAACTAATGATACAGCTCAAATACCGTAAAAACGGTAAACCGCAAATCAGCTCTATTCAGAGAACGAGTCGTCCTGGTTTGAGGGTTTATGTTTCCAAAACAGAAATTCCTACCGTTTTGAATCATTTCGGCACGGCGATTATTTCTACTTCTCGCGGTTTAATGTCTGGCAAAGAAGCTAAGAAGCAACAGATTGGCGGCGAAGTTATCGGCGAAATCTTTTAATCAATCATCTAAATTTACGCTATATGTCACGTTTAGGAAAATTACCAATTACTCTGCCAGCCGGATCGAGCGCTAGCGTCGCCCAGGATTTTCTTGTGGTTAAAGGGCCAAAAGGAGAATTACAAGTCCCAATAAATAATTTAGTTACTGTTTCTGTTGAGGGTAGTGATATTGTTATTACCCCTAAAGATATGGAAGCTAAAAATGTTAGTGCTATGTGGGGCTTAGCTTGGAGCTTAGTCAGAAATGCTGTCATCGGTGTTAGTGAGGGATTTAGTAAGAAATTGGAGATTAATGGTGTTGGTTATCGCGCCTCTTTAGCTGGTAATAAGTTGAATATGAATTTGGGATTTTCTCATCCAATAGAATTTCCTTTGCCAGCAGGAATAACAGCCACAGTAGAGGGAAATGCCATTACTATTTTCGGAGCTAGTAAGCAACAAGTGGGCGAAGTAGCTGCTCAAATTAGAAAAATTAGAAAACCCGAGCCTTATAAAGGTAAGGGAGTTAAATATTCTGATGAAATTATTCGCCGTAAGGCCGGTAAATCTGCCACTAAGGGCAAATAATTCTGCAATTAAGCAAGTATTAATAATATGGATAAAAATAAGGAGAAAAAAGAGAGACAAGCCCGCCGTCATGGACGTGTTCGTGCGAAAATTTCCGGCACTGCCGCTTGTCCGCGCTTGAGCGTTTTTCGTTCTAATCGCGGCATGTTCTTGCAACTCATTGATGATGAGGCCGGCAAGACTTTAGCTAGTGCCACTTCTGTTGAGGTGAAGGAGAAGGGCAAAAAGGTTGAAATTAGCAAGGAATTAGGTAAGTTAATCGCGGAAAAAGCTAAGGCGAAAAAGATTTCTGCCGTGGTTTTTGATCGCGGATCATATAAATATCATGGCCGCGTCCAGGCAGTTGCCGAAGGCGCCCGCGAAGGCGGCTTAAATTTCTAAGCGCAGCTTCATTATAAAAAAAGAACATATGTCTGAAGATAAAAAAGTAACTACAACCGCTAACAAGCAAGTAGCCGCTGGTGCCGCCGCCACTGTTGCCAAGGATATCTATGGTGATAGAAATAATGACAGGAAGCGTCCGGGTCGCGGTCCGAGAAGAGGAGACAGACGCGAAGAAAAGCGCGATGAGTTCGAACAGAGAATTTTAGAAATCGCTCGTGTTACTCGTGTTATGGCCGGAGGAAAAAGAATGAATTTCCGTGCTTGTGTTGCTATTGGCGATAAGAAAGGCAATGTTGGTGTCGGTCTCGGCAAAGGAGCTGATGTTACTATGGCTGTTAATAAGGCAGTGAATAAAGCCAAGAAGAAAATGGTTAACGTGCCAATGGTTAAAGAAACTATCCCGCACGAAGTCCATCATAAACTAGGCGCAGCCAAGATTATGTTAAAGCCGGCCAAGCAAGGTCGTGGTGTTATTTCTGGTGGCGTTACTCGCGTTATTATGGAATTAGCTGGAATTAAGAACGTAACCAGTAAGACTTTAGGCACAAATAATAAAATTAATAATGCTCGCTGTACCATTGAAGCTTTATCAAGATTGAGACGTTCTGAAAAGGTGGAAAAAGCGGATAAGACGGAAAAGGCTGAGACAGGTAAGGACCAAGTTACAAAAGACAAAGCAGCTGAGTAAAACTCCATTATCAGCTAGGAATAATATTTATTAGCTTTTCAATTTATACATATGTTATCACTTAATACCATCAAGCAAGCCAGGGGCTCCGCCAAGAAGAAAAAACGTGTCGGACGTGGCAACTCTTCCGGACACGGTACTTACAGTACCAGGGGTTTAAAGGGGCAAAAGTCTCGCTCTGGAGTTTCTAACTTGAAGCGTTTGGGCATGAAGCAGCAATTGCTGCAGACTCCGAAATCACGCGGATTTAAATCTGCCAAGCCAAAGAATCAGACTGTCAGCGTTAAGGATATTAATGCTAATTTTAAGGATGGCGATTTAGTCAATCCGGCTTCTTTATTAGAAAAAAAACTGATTAATTCCTTGAACTTGCCAGTCAAGATTTTAGGCAAAGAGAAATTGACAGTTAAGGCTAAATTTGAGAGCATTAAGATGAGCGCGAGTGTTAAGGAACAGGCCAAATAAAAAGGCGCGTTTTCGGGTTAAATAAATAACAGCATCATTATGTTTGATAAATTAATCCAAATTTGGAAAGCCAGGGAAGTCCGCAATAAAATTTTGTATGTTTTGGGCATGCTGGTTATTTTTCGTTTACTGGCCCATATCCCGATTCCTGGTGTTAATCAAGCGGCCCTGAAGAGCCTTTTTGCTTCTAATCAGATTCTTGGCTTGATGAACTTGTTTTCCGGTGGCGGTATGGAGACTTTTTCCATCGTGATGATGGGCGTCGCTCCTTACATTACTTCCTCCATTATTTTCCAGTTACTTGGCATGATAGTTCCAAAAATAGAAGAGATGCAGAAAGAGGAGGCTGGTCGTCAGAAAATTAACATGTGGACCAGACTTTTGACCGTTCCTTTGGGTATTTTACAGTCTTACGGCATGATTACCTTGCTACGTAATTCCTCGGCTGGTATTTTAGGAGAAGTTAGCTTCTTTGATATGGGAGTAATCTTGGCTACGATTACCGCTGGTACTATCCTCTTAATGTGGATTGGTGAATTAATTTCTGAGCAAAAAGTCGGAAACGGTATTTCACTCTTGATTTTTGCCGGCATTATCGCTGCTTTGCCGCGAATGCTGCAGCAGATTATTATTACTTTTGATCAAACGCAACTCTTTCTGTTGATTGGCTTTGTGATTGTTGCCTTAGTAACTATCGTTGGCGTCGTTATTATTAACGAAGGCCAGAGAAATGTTCCAGTTCAATACGCTCGACAGATAAGAGGTAGTCGCGCTTTTGGTGGCACCAGCACTCACTTACCATTGCGCGTCAACATGGCCGGTGTTATCCCAATCATCTTCGCTGTTTCGGTTGTCTTATTCCCATCAATGATTGCCCAATTTTTAATTCACGCTAAAACACCTTGGATAGTATCAATTGCTGAGTGGACAATTACCATGTTTAATAATCAGCTGTTTTACGGCATCGTTTATTTCTTAATGGTTTTTGCTTTCACTTATTTTTATACCGAAGTTATTTTCCATCCTGACCAGATTGCCGAGAACTTACAGAAGCAGGGAGGATTTATCCCTGGTATCCGCCCCGGTAAGCATACTAGCGAATATTTAGCCGCTACCACTCATAAGATTATTTTGGTCGGCGCTTTATTCTTAGGTTTAATTGCTGTCTTACCGCTCGTGATGCGTTACTTTACCGGTGTTGAGGCCTTCGCTATCGGTGGTACCAGTTTACTCATCGTTGTTTCTGTAGTCATTGAAACAGTTAAACAGATTGAGTCTCAGCTGACTATGCGCGAGTATGATGGCATCTAAGTTTTTAAAATAAAACATGATATAGGAAAATGACGGCTTTAAAGCCGTCATTTTCTATGTTATAGTAATATAGTGAGCTATACTGTAATATTACGGGCTTATATATTATAATAATATGGATTTAAAAAAAGTAGCGAGCAATTTAGGCGATCAGACCGACTACCGCTTGGAACAGCGTTTTTCAGAAATGATGCGCCGCAATCCGCGTTATCGCAATCTCGATGCCAGTAATCGTGAAACCATCATGGGATTACTGAAAAAATATAAAGAAAAAAAGAGGCGAGGCATTAAGATTTCCGGACTGTCTGTTCGAGAGGACATGTATAGCCTGTATCATAACCGTTTAAAGTTGGGTTTAACAAGAGCTGACTTAGATCAAATTAGAGATTTGTTAGCAGAAATTAAGAATTAATTTCTTAGTAATATGTCACAAATAAAAGATTTACCAGGAGCTGGACATAATTTTCGCGCTACTGTCGGCGCGGGCAGTTTTGCGAAGAAGTTTAAGAGTGCGACTGTAGCTGGCAATCTCAGTAATCTAAAGGATAACCGTCAGGCGATATTGAAAACGGTTAAGCAGCACGAAGGCTCTATTCGCTTAGGAAAATTCGATCGACTGCGCCAGATTGATGCTTGGAAAAAGATTAAGGCTATAGAAGGTAATAAGCTGACTAAAGACGACGCCAAAGAAATCAAGCAAATTTTTAAGCATTTGGGTAGCCGTCAGAGCGCAAAAGAAGATGATAAGCCCAAGGTGAATATGGCGCGCGCTTTAGATAAAGATACGAGCTACGAAGAGCAAAGATGGGCACAGCGAAAGGCTAAAGTAAGTGCCTTGATGAAGGCGGGGCGATTTGATCGCCGTACTAGCGGTGGTGATACGCAATTAAAATTTGCTTCTCGACCGCAAGCGACTGATAGGCCGGAAAATTTAGAAGGTCAGCAGATTTCAGTGAGTGAAAAACTTTTGAAGCGTCGTTTTCTATCTCGGGAGGAAAGATTTAAGGAAAGATTGCCGCGCTATACAGCGCAATATGATAAGGAAAAAGAAAAAAGATTTGAGGTCAGTTCTCTAGATAAGAAAAACAAAGATGCTGGTGGGCCGAATGATAAGAAGTTGGCTGGGCCGCCACCTTCAAGTTTTCAGAATTTATGATATATATAAAAAAACCAGAAGAAATTAGAATAATGAGAGAGGGTGGCCGGTGCTTAAATAAAATCTTGAGCGCCCTTTTAGCTGAAGTTAAGCCAGGTATTCATACGGCTGATTTGGAAGATTTAGCGATGCGCTTGATTAAGGCGGCTGGCGGTCGCGCTGCTTTTAAAGACTATCCGATGGGCGGAGGGATATTTTTTCCTTCAGCTTTATGCGTTTCTTTAAATAACGAAGTCGTTCACGGCAGCGCTTTGCCTGACAGGGTAATTGCTGCTGGTGATATTGTCGATTTAGATATTGGCATGGAATGGCCACTTTCTCAGGCTGACAGAGATAAATTTTCTGCCCCAATTAATCCTCATTCTAAAAACGGCGGCTATTTTACCGATATGTGCGCTACTGTTGGCGCGGGAGCGATTAGTCCTGAGGTAAAGAAATTGCTAAGAGTAACACAAGAAGCTTTGGTGGCCGC
>CAYGLM010000005.1:0-28982 GCA_964350915.1 uncultured Gammaproteobacteria bacterium
AAAAGAGTAATCGCCCGCTCACCCTGATAACTCTTTGAATACTACAATAAAATGCAAAAAAAGGCAAGATTTTTCTTGCCTTTTTGCTAATATTATTATAAAAATTATTAAATGCTATCTAGACTATTCTGGTAGATTTCCCTAATTTGAAGAGGTGTAAGCGTTCCTTCCCAAATACCCAGGTCATCGAGCTCCACACTGTTTAATTGGCTTTTAATTTCTAACCCGTAAGGCAATTCTTCTTCTTTAATCCAAAAGAATGGCATGGTCCTCTTTTCTTCGCCATCTATATATAGCTTCAATTGATAGCGATAAGAATCATAGGTCATAACAAAATGATGCCAATCTTCATCATAAGGCAAGTCAATCCCATTTCCTTCACTGAATACTCCGTACTGGTCATTAAAATAGAAGCTACGACGATATTGGTCGGGAGCAAGTCCAAATTTACTACCACCGTTGTATTGCAAAAATACATGACTGCGTCCTTCACGAGGATAAAATTGGCTGCGCCACCAAAAACCTAATGATAAATCTTTACGTGCTAATGGCTCTGGAAAATTTACTGCCAGATTCTGTTCCCAGCGATTCAAGATGCCCGTATTTTCTGAGCCCCGCCAAACCCAAATATTTTCTGGAAGATTGAGTGTTAGTCCAGAAACAGAATCAACCGCCAAGCGCCCACCTCCCTCATTAATAAACTCATGCCCTTCATTAAAATTCCAAAAATATTTTAATTCCGCTGGTTTTTGCTCTGGCCTGGGTTCTACTGGTGCGAAAGGAGCAGGATAATACCAATGATTAGCAATCTCTGTCAGTGTTAAAGCCCTGTTCCAAATCGTTACCTCATCAAGAGCAATCGAGCCGATGCCACTTTGAAATTCTAGGAAAGAAAAATTATTCGGTAAAGTTTCTACGAAAAGCTGACGGTACTTTTCGACACCATCGAAGTAAACCGCCCAATAATTTTGTGGTCGATTAACTACTAAGGCAAAGTGGTGCCAATTATTATCATCGGATATAGGCGCGCCAAAATAGCGCCAAGCCGAATTAGGTAACCCCTCTGCCTGAAAGAGGCCTGGTTCCAATAAAATATTTATAGCCTGCCCCTGAGCATTCTTCAGCTGGAAAGTTAAGCGAGAAGAATAATTTGTATGCCAAGAATTACGATAATAAAAACTTATAGTCGCTTGATTAAAGTCTATACTTGAATCTAATTCGGGAGTGAATTTAGGGTAGATAGTATAAAGCTCAACAGAGCAATCGAATCGCCCCACAGAATATCTATAAGGACCGTAACACTCATTAAAATGCCATAAATGGCTTATTCCCGGAGAAACGATGGGGTCAGGAAAAACGAAGGCCTGAAAATCACTCGGCTCATCAGATGGTTCAATATCTTCATCTGGCTCAGTCGAATTATCATCATCCTGGTTATCGTCACCCGGAGTATCACCCGGGTTGTCTCCTTGGTCATCGCCGGGCGTATCTCCGTTCTGATTGTCGCCGGGCGTATCTCCGTTCTGATTGTCGTTACCCTGTCCCCCAGATTGATTATCATCAGAAGAGCCACCAGTACTTGAATCTGGCGGCCCGTCCTCCCAGACGATATCAGGATCAGCAATTATTTTTAGAATAAAGTCGGTACGATTATCACCATCATTAGCTACTCTATCTAAAAAATAATTATCTTCAATTAATGGTGCTGGGCCAGAACCTTGATAGTATTTAGATGCCCCGAAACCGACAGCATCAATAATATCTTCATCAGCACTGGAACTAATTGATCCCTTTCCTAAATATATGATGTACCCACTGCCAGTCCAGCTAAACTCACTGCGAGTGGCAATCGCATCAGCCTTAGATAAATAATAACTAGAAGCATCGTCTCGAACTATTAAGTAATATCCTTTAGCTTCTATAAAAGTCCCGCCCGGATAAGTACCGTCAGCCGCATTGCCTATTCTCATTACCAAGCTAGGATCTTCAGCAGTTTTTGACCTCTCTAGCCTTATGCCGGCCTCTGCTAAATCAAAGCCATAATCTAAAGGATTATAAATCTCGATGAAATCATTATTGTCAGTTGCGTAAATTTTAGTAATTAAAGCGGTAGGTGTTATTTTTGAAGAATTTTCGGGAGAATTATTAGAGTTATTATTGGAGGCTGCTGAGTTATTGGACGAGCTACTAGGCGGTTTAATACCAGTAATAATTTTGGAAATAGACAAACCGCTGGGTGAATAAACAGCTCGAGCCGGAGGACTAGTAGTTACAGTGTTTGTTTTAGCATCAGCTGACTTAATCAGCTGATTACTAGCTACGGCTTGGGAGCTAGAACTAACAGCTATTTTAACGAGTGATGAAACAGCAGAGGCGCCAAGAGAACTAGGCGCGCTAACCTGACTAGCGCCAGAAGTTGCTACTTGGTTACTTGTCTTATCTTGAAGGTTATTGCTAATTGTAATCCCCTGAGAAGTTGCCGGACTCCCGCCTGTCCTGGCTACTCCCTGCTGAACAGTTGATTTAACAATGCTTCCGCTATCTGCCTGAGATTTTTGACTAATTACGTTCTTTGCTTCTGTCTGAGCTTGATTAATAACAACTTTAGTGCCCGATGTTTCTATCTGGTTATTTTGAGCATTCGCTTTACTCCCGTTATCAGTTAATACCACGCCGCTTTCCGGGCTGCTACCAAAAACTTTAGCTAATAAATTATTCACCGCCCCTACTGCCTTATCCATTACTATCCCAACAGAAGACTTGGGATTGTTTACCAGGCTCCAACGTAATAATAGCGCGGCGACCGGTGTTTTACCTCTAATATCTTCAGATGAAAAAGATGATATCAACTCAATATCAATCAGCTCGTCTTTTAAAGACGGCTGGAGATATTGAGTATATGGCAAAAAAATATAACGCTCACCTTGATACTCCCTTCCAGCATTATAACCAACTATTTCCGGTAGGGGTAAAATCAAATTAGTCCGGCGAGCAATCTTTGAAAACTCTACCTGAGTGGAAAAACAATCACCCGCCTGATTGACTGAACTATAATTATCAAAACCATCGAGAGTAATATCAATATGATAATTACTAGAATTATATTCCAAAGAGCTTAAATCTAGTGGATTATTAATGCCTGCGCTTTCATAAACTTTTTCCACCAAGCCAACACAAGTCCACTCGCCACTTCCCGGCCCTTTCTGCGACCTAAAATCAAAATCATAAGCCAAATTACTCTCGGCCAAGCTCTTGGCAAGCTTAACAGCTCTCAGGCGATCTAAAGCACTAGCAACAACTGGCAACCTAGCGCCAATAAGTTTTTCACCCGCAGCTTCATTAACGAAATTTTTAGCCTTAGTCTTGACTATCCCAGTCGCGAGCGCTTCAACAATATAGTCTTCGCCATCTTCTTGTCCAATATATATGCCAACATGACCAGGATTAATACTTTTTAAAACTCCATTTTCAATTTCCAGCAAAGGGTCGCCGCTATAGCCATACATCTTCCCGTCTTCGACCGTGCGATATACTAAAGTTCCCGGCGCCATCGCGCGAGCGGAGATAGGACAGAAAACAAAAAACATCAGCACAACAGTAATCACTAACAAGCTAGTTAATCTCACTCTTAAAAAATTATTATTGATTATATTATCCATAAATTTAAAAATTATTATTAATTGATCTAATGGTCAACTTCAAAACTAACGCTTAATATCAAAATACTGCACCCACTTTTCTTCAGGAAATATTGGTGCTTCGTATCCTTCCAGTCCGAGCTTGGATAAACTATCCGCAGCTAAAGCCTTAAACTCATCCTCCAAGGATGCTTCATAAATATAGACGAAGGTAGCGGCAGCTTCTTGAGGAAATATTTCCTGGTAACTATTTATTAGAAAGTATAAATCTAAACGTAAAGCCGGGCTAAGCTCGCCAGCTACAATTAGCTCGCTGTATATTTTTAAATCATCCGTTTGCCAAACAGACTTATCCGGCAATTGACTAAGGGCTTTAACAGCAGCCGCTAAGACAACTTCTTCTTCTCCGCTTGTCAGTAAGGCCAAATAATAGTTAACTAAATCACTATCCGCCAAAGGGGAAAGAAATAGATTTATTATTTGTGCTTTAATTTCTCCCCTCCCCTCAGAATTAGCAAGATAATCAAAAATTAATTCTGGCGGACCACTAGTTGCATCGGCTAGTACGATAATTTCTAACAATTCCCTAACTAGTTCAGGACTTGACTCAGGTGAGGAAGAAAAAAGATAGTATTCTAAATCAGCGCGCAATTTCTTATCATCTTGCCAAGCGGACGCAATCCGTTGCTTTAACTCCTGTCTTTTCAAGCGACAACTTTCATGACAAGGCGAGCCCGTTTCTATTTCTTGCTTTAGCGTAAGTAATTCTAATCTGGTGCTACTAACAGTCAATAGAACGACACCAAAATATATTACGACTAACAATATTAGACTTGAGCCCGCTATCAAAATTAAACGCTGCCTAACTTGCTGTCTAGTAGTATGTTCGCCAGAAATTCGGCCCAGAAGAGAGCGCATTCTAGCTACCATCCTTATAGCTTGCCTGCTGATCTTTTTTCTCATGCTCATATTTTTATTTTTATATTTCTAGGCCGATTAATATCCGGCTCAAAAACTATAGCAATAACCTAATGAAGTGGCCTTAAAACTATCTTCAAGAAAAGCTGAGCAGCTGAAGAAAAAAAATAACATGCAAAAAAACATTAAAACCAATAAAAAACCCGCCCACCAATAAGGTAAACGGGTTAAGCAACGGTAAACTACATTGCATTTAAGACGCGACAGCGACGAAATCTCGTCGTATCGAAGGAGGAACATAGCTACCGATGAAAGTCGGTTCTCCCTGTTCGAACAAGAACCAAGTTACTTGCTCTTCCATAGCAACAGGGGCGCGACCAATACCGACGCACAGAGATAGATCTCCATGTTGATCAACTAAGATTTGACCAGACTTGAAACGACAGTCCTGATCATTGTAATTGATTGCCACTTCATGATAATAACCATTACTCCGAATAAAAACTTTGTTCGGACCGGACATCTCTGGATGCAACAAGGAGGCAAATCTCTTTACTAAAGCTTTTTTACGGCTTTCCAAACTCATTTCTAATAAATCCATCATGATCTGTTATTTTATTGTTAATATATTTTCAAAAGAACGTGAAATATATTATAGCAAAAAAACAGCTCCGCGTCAAGGGCTGTTTCATAATATTGAAGAGGATCAGATGAATAAAATTATTCTTCTAATATCAGACTATATCTTTCGTTTTAAATATAACTGCCTGTCTTTTTCCGGTAAGCGCTCAATTGCATAACGCAAAGCTGTGCGCGGCATCTTAAGAACATGTTTATCTAGAAATTCTTTCAATTGCTCCTGACTAACTCGCTTACCAGCCTCACGCAACATCCAGCCAACTGCTTTATGAATTAAATCGTGTTTATCTGATAATAATTTCTCTGCCAACCAAAAAGTTTCTTTAGTTCTTCCCTGCATAATAAAATAAAAAGTGCTTATAATTGCTATTCGCCTTTCCCAAAGATTGTCCGACTCTGCTAATTGACTCATAACTTCTGTTCTTTCTTGCACTGAAAGATAATTAAACCAAAAATGACCAAGTATTTTGGGCGCAGTCACATCAACTAAGTCCCAATTATTAACGGCGTGACGATGCTGAAAATAAAAATTAACTATTTTCCGTTTTTCTTCATCTTGAGCGACTTGATATTGCTCAACCAGAATCAGCAATCCAACTAGACGATACTCGTGGATACGATTCGTTAATAAAAGTTTAATCGCCCTTTTATCAGCCAACTTATATTTACGAGCAATTTTACGCTGCTCAGGTACATTAATACCCAAAAAAATATCACCAGCGCCGTATTGTCCTGGTGCGGTCTTAAAAAAGCGACTTAATATTATCGCCTTCTTCGAATTAGCCAAGTTATCTAATTCTTGGCTGATAACAGAAAAATAGTTATTAGCCATAATTAATAATGATATTCTTTGCCATTAATTATTGTTGCCGCTCGATATATTTGCTCCAACAATATAACGCGCGCCATCTCGTGAGTAAAAGTCAAACGAG
This sequence comes from uncultured Gammaproteobacteria bacterium, assembly GCA_964350915.1. Lineage (GTDB taxonomy): Bacteria > Patescibacteriota > Patescibacteriia > Patescibacteriales > UBA12465 > UBA12465. The sequence continues at coordinate 6,128 of CAYGLM010000005.1, forward strand.
ACAGGGAAATTCGAGGATAAGCCGCTGCTATTTCTGAAGAAAATCCCAACGAACCGCCGATGACTAAAATAATAGCTCGATTTTGTTTTTCTAATAAACTAGAAAAAGCTGGCGAATCAAATTGCTTACCGTCTTCACTCAACAAAAGAACAGTGGCCTCAGTTTGGCGCGCTAGCCTTTTTAATAATCTTTCAGCTTCAATCTTTTTTGCCTCTTCTTTATTGGAACGAGTAAAAGACTCGGCCTTAAGCTCCTCTACTTTTAAACGAACGTAGGGGCGCAAGCGCTTATCATATTCTTCAACCGCCAAGCGCCACCAATCTTCTTTCAAGCGACCAAAAGCTAAAATAGTGATGTCTAACATATTCTATTGTTGATAGAAATCAGCCAACATTTTATTAAAAGTTGCGACTTTCTGATTATAGGCAGTGATAGCAGCATAGTTACCACCCAACTTATCGCGATTTTCGACTATCTCCTTATACAACCTCGATAATTCGGCTACCGTTTCTCTAGTAATTCCAGCTTGTTGATATATCTTGCCGGTAGTCTTATTTAATACTTCTATCTTACCCAACTTAGATTCATCAAATAATCTATCAAAACCATGATCATTGGTTTGTGCCTGGCCACTGATATTATTAGGAATGACGCCAATAGGAAAATAGTTGGTTGTTTCTGCGTAACAATAACCAGAGCCAGCCAAGGAATATTCTATTGGGCAAGCAATACCAATCGCGCTATGGTTGATATCAGCAAAATCTAAAATCGAAACACCATATCCCAGGCGACGCAATAACTTATAAGCCAAAAATGTTTTATCAGAGCAGACGCCTCTATTCAAGTAAAGCGTTTCATAGGGATAGAAGGGGTTAACTGTTGCGGCTTCAACCTTGCTTTGATCGTAAGGGATATATTGCACCAAAGCTAAGGCCATCTCTGCGACCCAGTCACCATACCAACCATTCTGATTAGCAATCGTCTGCAGGCCAGATACTATATCTTCAATACTACTATCATCGCTTTTGGCCTCAAGGAACATATTATAAAAAGCTTCCTGTAAATTTGGCGGCGGAGAGCTAACGTAATATGTATATACTTTTGGCGCTTGCTGATAATAATTAAATAATTCTGGTGATAAATTGAGATAAAGGGACTGATTATTATTACGGTATTTAAAATTAAAAACTTTTGTATCCGCAGTAACGGTTGTACCAGACGGTGCTGGACGCGGCTCTATCGCTGAGCCGGGACCAATAGTTATTTTACTAAGATCAGTATTACTAATTCCTAAGCCAAGACTTCTAATCACATTAAAAGCGTCAGTCGGGCGCCCAAGATAATGCAACTTGAAAGATAAGGGCTCAACATAATAAGCTTGTCCTTTATCTTGAACTTGAAGCAAGATGCGACCAGCTAAGCGACTAGGCGCCTTGGTCGAGAGGAAAACACTGATATCACGATTGGAAGCCCCTAGACCAAACTCTCGCATGATGCGAAAAGCATCATCTGGGCGTCCAAGATAATAACGTTTGCTATCAACAGGATTAACATACCAGGCTTGACCCTTATCCTGAACTTGAAGCAGGATGCGACCGTCCAAGGCGGCGGCATCGGCTGATTGGCTAAAAAATAATGAAACTGCCACTATTGATACTAAAACAAATATCTTGCTAGCAAGCTTAAAAAAGCCTGGCGAATTAGCGCTAGGCTCTTTTATTACTAATCTCTGATTATTATCTTTTTTCATAATCAAATAGAGTTATAAACACATCTTTATTAGGCGGCTCTGGCAAATGGCCGACGTTATTAATATAGACTATCTTAATATAGCCGTGACTGTCGATAATAATTTTACTAATTGACGATTGAAATATTTCTAAAGAAAGAAAACCAATAATGTCTGCGTTAAGAATCCCCGTCAAAAGAGCTTTGATAAAATTACCATGCCCAAACAATGCAATTTTCTTACCTTTAGATTGGCGATAAATCTCGGCAATCGCTCGACGCGCCATTGTCTGCATCTTATCCAACTCCTTATCAAGCACCTTGTGTTTTGTTAAACGCTTTTCCCTCTCTTTCTCCGTCATGTTAAAGTATTTCATCTTATACCAATGAACCCAATTATACTCATTTAGTCTCTTGTTAACGATTACTTCGTGCTTAGATTTTTTAGCAAATTCTGCGGCTGTTTCCTGAGCACGCTTCAATTCACTTGAATAAATTAAATTAATTTTCGACTTCATCAGTCGTGCAGTTAAAAACTTTCGCTGCTTTAATCCTTCTTTAGATAATGGCATATCCTTATCGCCAGTCTTCCTTTCGAGCTTATAATCGGGATGGCAATGGCGGATCAATAAAATTTCAGTGTAGGGACCCTTGGTGCTGGGCTGAAGCTTGACGTAAGGATTTTTGTACATAAGCGTATAAAAAAATTATAAATAAAACCGGATATCATGGCTGGATATTATATAAAATCCAAACCAAAATCTAGGTAGGGCTTTAAATTATGTTATTTAAACTATATTGATAGTAGCAAAACGCCAATTGATGAGCTGCTTCAAACAAACATCAAGAAAATCTCCTCTCTTATTCTGATAATCTAAATAATAAGCGTGCTCCCAAACATCAAGAGTCAATATTGGTTTCAGGCCATGAGCGATAGGAGTATCCGCATTAGCTGTTTTAATTATCTCTAAACCATTCTTTCCCCTTACTAGCCAGGTCCAACCACTACCGAACTGTGTTAATCCGGCAGCTTTGAACTGTTCATAAAAATTATCCAAGGAACCAAATGCTTCTTCTAAAATCTGTTGCAGATGAGCACTCATCTCCCTGTCTTCCTTGGCACTACTTAAACTTTGCCAAAAAAAATCATGGTTATAAACTTGAGCAGCATTGTTAAAAATTGCCGCCTTATCAGAGTCGCCGGCACTACGCTTTATTATCTCCTCTAAAGACAGACCCTCAAATTCTGTGCCAACAATCAACTTATTAAGATTATCAATATATGCCTGATGATGTTTTCCATGATGAAACTCAAGAGTCTTAGCGGAAATATGGGGTTCTAAGGCCTTTATATCGAAAGGTAGGGGCTTCAAAGTAAACATATATTTATATTTAAATTTATAAATGAGAAATATTTTCTTAGAGCCTTCTTATTATAGCAAAAAATGGCCCGAAAGCCAATCTTGACACAAAAATATTATAAAAACTTAAATTTAAACCCCCGTCACTTTAAAGATTGAGTGACTTCAAGCGTCGACGCAAGCGACGATAATCAGGGCTTGCTTGGGATACTAATCGCCAAAAAGCGGGCGAATGATTAAACTCAAGCAGATGGCAGAGTTCGTGAATAATGACATAATCCGCTTCTTCTGGACCAAGAAAAGCAAGGCGATAATTGAAGCTTAAATTACCATCTCGCGAACAACTTCCCCATCGAGTTTTCTGGTTACGAATCGATATTTTTCCAGACTGCAAATCGTAAAAACGACGAAAAAAATCTACTCGTTCTTTAATAAAAACTGCGGCATGACGGCGGTGTTCTAAAAAATGGCTGCGTCCGCCAATAGCAACCACTGGTCGCGGACGTGCCTTAAATTTTTCTAGACAAGTCGCTACCCAAGCCGATTTCTCTTCTAAAAATCTAAGAGCTGTTTTTTCCGCTACTCTGATAGGTTTAGTTACAACAAGACGACCATCGGCATGAACTAAAATGCGTATATGTTTTGACTGGCGACTAGATTTAATAACGAAGGCTATTTTCTGTCCAGCAACTTGTAAGTAATTCGTCTTCATAGAGTGACGTATCGAAGCAGAGCAAGCGACAAAATCTAAATTATTTACTGGCTTGACGGCGTAATTGACCGCAAGCAGCGGTAATTTCCGCGCCAAAACTAAGACGGACGGTAACAGCCACTCCTTGTTTTTCTAAATGACGACGAAAATTTTCTATTTCTTCGCGAGAAGATGAACGAAAACGACCAGTTTCATTGTAAGGAATTAAGTTGACCAAATAAAGAGGTCGCCCCGCTATTAAGCGCTCTAATTTTTCCGCATCAGCGGTTGAATCATTGACTCCTTGCAACATCAAATATTCTAACATCACGCGGCGACCAGTCTTAGTAATATAATTATCAGAGGCGCGAATAATTTCTGCTAAAGAATATTTCTTCGCGACCGGCATTAAACGGCGACGCAAATCATCATCAGCCGAATGGAGAGATATTGCTAAATTTATCTGCAATTTTTCGCCGGACAATTTTTTGATTCCCTCAATTATTCCTGCGGTCGAAACCGAAAGACGGCGCGCTCCAATATTCATGGTTTCTGGATTATTCAAGAATTTAGCGGCTTTAATGAATTCAGTATAATTCAAGAAAGGCTCGCCCATACCCATAAAAACTATATTATCCAACTTTTCCCCCTTACCTTCAGCTTTCAAAATTCTCTGCCAAAAAACAACTTGTTCAACTATTTCCTCTGCATTAAGATTACGTTTATAGCCAGCTTGTCCGGTGGCGCAGAAGGTACAGTCTAAAGGACAGCCCACTTGACTGGAAACACAGGCAGTATAGCGATGAGCCTGACCTTCTTCAGCGCCTCCTTTTTGTTTGATTAATACCGTCTCCACGGTCTCACCATCAATCAGCTCAATCAAAGCTTTACGACTAGACTTACTCCCGCCACTAGTCATAATTTCTGCCTTAATTTCTAAAGGACAGGCCTGTTCTAATTCTGCCCGCAAAGCCTTAGGGAGATTAGAAGCTTCTTCCCAGGAAGAAATATAATCTTGGAAGACAAATTTATTTATCTGTTGATAACGATAAGTCGGCTGTGCCGACAATATTTTTGATAAGCCTGATAGTTTCATCTGATTTGATTGAGTTACTTAATTAGGTTTAAAGAATTATATAATTGCGAAATTGTAAAAACAGCGGAGTTCCAAAATATTATTACAAAGCGCGTAAAGTAATCTGCACGATTTCACTGCGATTAATAGTGCGAAGTGGTGGCCCCCAAGTGCCTAGGCCGCTATTAACAACTAAGGAAAAGCCGTTAATCTGAAAGAGTCCGTAACCATAGCCTTTATAAGCCATGCGCGCCAAGAAATTGAAGGGGAAAAGCTGCCCGCGATGGGTGTGGCCAGAAAGCTGTAAATCTATACCAGCCTTAACCGCAAATTGAGTGTTCTTCGGTTCATGATATAGCAACAAACTAGGCTTCTTTTCGCTATAACCAACCTGCTGAAAGATAGCTTCGTAAAGATTAAAGTCTTGATTGAAAGAATAATTTACGCCAATAATCTGCAGCCCATCTACTATTTCTAGCTTGTCATCCAAAATAGTGACCTGGCCATCTTTTAATAACTCGTGAACTCGATCGAAGCCAAGATAAAGATCATGGTTACCAAAGGAGTAGAAAACACCTTTTTTGGTCTTCAGCTTGGCAAAAGGATGGTTGAGCCAAGAAAAATCCGCCTCCATGCCATCAAACAAGTCACCAGTAATAAAGACTGCCTCCGGCTCCAGGCGATTGATGCGATCAATAACGCGCGAAAAAAATCTTTCACGATATACAGGACCCAAATGAACATCGGAAATATGAACAACTTTCTTACCTTCCCAGGCCGGGGGCAAATCTTTTATTCTGACTTCATATTCCTTAACTCGTGGCGTAAAAGCATTGAATAATCCGAAAGTAGTTAAAACTAGGGTTCCAAAAATTAGAAATGCACGCAAAAATGAGGTGGTAACGACAAATCCCAGTTGAGGCCCAAGAAATTTAATAATTAACGCTGCTAATAACATTAGGCCGAAGTTAACCAGAGCCCCCATCCACACTCCAGCAAGAATATAATACCAACGAGTAAATAAATTGTCCCACTTATGGATCAAATAAAATGCCAAGATTATAGAAAAGAAAAGGACGGCCACTGCGACCGCAGCCATTACCTTAGCATTAAGGGCCGTAAGAGCAAAAAATTTAACAACAGCCAACCAGGCAAGCAGGTGGCCCAATAATAAAACCAGGGCGGAAATGGCAAAAAAAATAAACTGCATCATATATTTCTATAATTCAAGACAAGGGCTCTTTTATAATTTTAATAAGAGAAAAGGAAAATCGTCTTCCTAACATTAAGACGAAAAAGGAAAAGAGGCGAAGCGGGAATTTCCTTCTAATTCCTGCTCAATCTCCATCAGCCGATTATACTTGGCCGTTCTTTCTGAACGTGCTGGTGCTCCAGCCTTGATTTGCCCAGTGCCCATCGCAACGGCCAAATCAGCAATAAATGTATCTTCAGTTTCGCCACTACGGTGAGAAATCACTGAGCTCAGGCCATTTTGCCGAGCTAGTAAAATAGCAGCGATAGTTTCTGACAAAGTTCCAATTTGATTAAGCTTAATGAGAATAGAATTACTTGCTTTATCAGCTATGCCTTTTTCTAAGCGATTGATATTAGTGACATAAAGATCATCCCCAACTAACTGAGAGGAGCTACCAAACTTAAGCATAAAATTTTGGAAACCCTGCCAATCATCTTCAGAAAAAATATCTTCCCAAGATAAAATAGGATATTTAGACTGTAATAGCGCGTAAAAAGAAGCGAGCGCAACACTATCTAAGATTTTTCCCTCTTTCTTCAATTCATATCTTCCCTCGGAATAAAATTCGGTGGCGGCTGCATCAATACCAAAAACAATGTCTACTCCTAAACGATAACCGGCAGCAGAAACAGCGGCGACTAAGAGCTCGAACGGTTCTTCGTTACTAGAAACAGCTGGGGCAAAACCACCTTCATCACCGACAGCTAAACCATACCCTTTATTTTTTAATATTTTTTTAAGCGACTGATATATTTCCGCATTCATTCTTACGGCTTGCGCCATAGAATTAGCCCCTACTGGCAAAATCATATATTCCTGAATATCCGTGGCCCAATCAGCATGCTTGCCACCATTTAAAACATTCATCATCGGCAAGGGCATAAGATATTGACCGGAAAAATCTGGATTAAAACGCGTTAAGTACTGATATAGAGGTTGACCCAAGCTAGCTGCCGTTGCTCGCGCTACCGCTAAGGAAACAGCCAAAATGGCATTAGCTCCAAGTTTAGCTTTATTATCGGTGCCATCTAGCTCAATCATCAAACGATCTATTTCTACTTGATCTTCTGGATCAAGCCCAACTAGGGCTGGCGCGATGATTTCCTCAATGTTCTTCACGGCCGACAAGACTCCAGTGCCCTGATAGCGCTTCTCGTTTTTGTCACGCAGTTCAACCGCTTCATATGTTCCAGTGGAAGCGCCGCTTGGCACCAAGGCCTGTCCGACGGCACCATTATCTAAAGTAACAATAGCGCCAACTGTCGGGTTGCCACGAGAATCGAGAACTTCGCGCGCTTTAATAGCAGTAATTTTCATATTTATTTTGCGTGAACTAATAATACTGAGTCTTAAAATTTCTTGAAATTAAAGAGAGATGCAGGTTCGATTAAGATATCTCTCTGTTCTTTCTATAACTTTTTTTAACATCCTCACAGCCTCTAGTCCGTAATCGCCAACGGCGGTTTCATCGGAAAGCATAACCATGTCAGCACCGTCTAAAACAGCATTAGCGATATCACTAACTTCCGCTCTAGTAGGAGAAGGATTTTTAATCATCGAGGTCATTACTTGCGTGGCGATTATTGCTGCTGTCTTATGCCAGTGCGCATGACGAATAAGATTTTTTTGCACAATAGGCAAATCTTCAATCGGTGTTTCAATGCCGAGATCACCGCGCGCAATCATAATTATGTCAGAGACGGTAATAATCTTATCGATGTTTTTTAAGGCAATTCCCCGTTCTATCTTAGAAACAATTTTAACTTGTGACTTCTTACCTAGAAGCTGACGAAGCTTATTTACATCAGCCGCTGTTTGCACGAAAGATAAACCAACATATTCCATGCCGGCCCTGATACCAAAGCGCAAATCTTTTAAATCTTTGGCTGTTAAACCGCCGCGACGCATGTTAGTGTCAGGAACATTAATGCCTTTGTTGGAAGTCAAAATGCCACCATGAATAACTTCAGCAGTAATTTTCTTGCCAGTTACTTTTTTAACAATAAGTTCTATTTCGCCGTTACAAAGAAAAAGCGGCTGCCCTTTCTTAATATCTCGATGAAGTTCGCTATTATCAATTGGAATTGACTTGCCTACCTGGTAAGGATTTTTCGAATATAAAAAATCATAAATTTCTCCATCTTGAAGAATAATGCCCTCAGCCGGCATTTGTCCGACGCGAATACGCGGACCCTGTAAATCCAATAACATCCCGACTTGGCGACCAGACTCCTTATTAAATTCTAGAATTAATTTTCTAATACGGCGATATTGCGCTTGATTAGCATGAGAAAAGTTAACGCGAACAATGTCGACGCCGGCCTTAAGTAGATTATATAATTTTTCCGGCTCCTCGCTTTTAGGGCCCACTGTAGCAATGATTTTAGTATGCATAATATAAGTTATAATGACCAGGAAAGTATAAAGGAAAATCGTTTATTTTTCAAGGTTTTTATCTTTTAAAGCTTAGTTTTTAAGATTTTTGATAAGCAATTGGTAAAATTCTAAATTGTTAAGGCTAGCGAGTCTTTGCCCGAGCGGCTCTTTCAGGCGAAAAAGATGGTTAAGATAGGAACGGGAATGAGAGCTTAACTCTGTTAGAGTGCTAGTCTTGCTTATCGGCCGTAAATCAGAAATAAAGCGAGCATTAGTGATATTTACAGTCTGATAACGTGGTAATTTTTCTGTTAAAAATAACTTGCCGTGCCGACCTTCGCGCGTCGGAATAACACAATCGAACATATCCCAGCCCATTTGAGCACAGCGTTTAATGTCTTCCGGTGTGCCTATGCCCAGGGCGAAACGCAAGGCGTTCTTAGGAATGAAGCTAGCGGTTTTTTGTAAAACTTCCCCTAAAAAATTGCCCTCTTTATCAACTGGCCTAGCACCGAAGCCATAACCATCAAAACCAATGGCTGCTAATTCCCGGGCGCAAGTTTCTCTTAAATCTATTTCTGCGCCACCTTGAATAACTGCAAATAAGAGCGGTTTTTTTAAACCAGTTAAACGTCGCTTCTTAACTTGCTTCAAATATTCCTGCTTGCACCTTTTCGCCCATGCGATAGTTCGCGTCACTGCTTTTTCTAAATCGATACGCGAAAATTCATTCGGCGGACAATCATCTAGGCAAACCATCATATCAACACCCAAATCGAATTGTATTTGAATAGATTTTTCCGGAGTCAGTTCATGCCAAGAACCATCAAGCGGCGATTTGAAGGTTACCTTGTCATCAGAAATTTTTCCTAGCTTAGCGCTCTTATGAATTAAAGAAAAAACTTGAAAACCACCAGAATCAGAAAGCAAGGGTCCGTCCCAGCCCATAAAGCGATGAATGCCGCCAGCACGTTTAATAACTTTCAGCCCGGGCTGTAGATAAAGATGGAAAGTGTTGACTACCATAGCAGGAGTCTTGGTGCGCTTAACATCTGACGGGCCAATCAGCTTAATAAAGCCGCGGGTAGCGTCAGGCATAAAAAAAGGCGTAGTTAAAACACCGTGAGAAGTTTTAATATGTCCTTGGCGAATCCCTGTTTTACCGGTCTTAATTAACTTGAACATGTTATTATTCGATGCGGCCAGAATTATTCAAGCTGGCGATATCATCATCTTCTAGCTTGGTGGTCTTCGGTCCGGATTTTTTAGATAGTTGCGCCTGAGTCTCATTATCAATAGCGGTAACCGCGGCGCCAGGTGATAGAACTAGAATCTTGTTACGGTCTGATTCGGAAGGCACCAGCGATATATTGAAAGCAGCATCAAACTGAGAAACCGAGACTGGCAAGCGGCCAATGCTCCAAATAACCGCATGACGCGAAGCATCGTAATAAATATTACCAGCACTAACAATATCATTTCCCGCCCAATTAACATACGTGGGCAAACTAAACATTACTTGCGCCTGACTGAGTTCGTGTAAATTATTTCTAACGGTCCAATAAACACGGAAGGAACTAGCTTCGTCTACACGAGGTGGCAACGGTCCAGAACCGACAGGAATATTATTCTCATCAAAATACCTAATGCTTTCTTGTAAAGACAAATCGCTATTTAATCTAGTAATAATTATATTGCTCCTATTATCTGCTCCTGGTTGTTCGCCAACGCCGTATTGAGCATAAGCAGAAACTTCTAGCTTTTCACCAAAATAACTGGACTGATATTCATTAAGCTTGATAGAAAAACGAATTTCTCCACCATCTCCGGGCTTAACTTCTGCAAGTGCAGGCAGATGCGTTTTATTCCAAACAATAGTGCGACCAGTCCTAATTTCCCCTTCATCTTCTAAAGACAAACTATTCCAATTAAACAAAGGTCCTTCTAGCACTGCCATAATAGCAGCATCTTTGAAAGAGCTTTCTCCTTTATTGCTATAACTCAAAATATACTCTAAAGTATCTCCGAAATTGGCGGAATTATTATTTCTGGAACCATCAGCTAAAATAGTTAAATTGAGATCGCTTTTTACTATCTCTGGTAATAACGTTTTTTCCCAGAACAAATATGACTGACCGTCTTCAAGTCTTTTCTCTAGACGTATCACTATCGGTTGACTGTCTATTTTTTCCTTAATCTGATAACGGAACGACAACTTGCTACCTGAAGTTTCTTGCTCTAGCCCAGATATAAGCCAGCTACTAATTCCGTCGGAAGTAGCAACTAGTTTCTTTTCTTCTGGACTGGAGGTGGCACTTGCCTCGCTATCAACTAACGACAAAGTAACTTTTTCCGGCAAAGAGAATTTGATAATAAAATCATCTAAATAATTATTTTCTAAATCAAAGAAAGAAAATGATAATTCGTTATCCTGACCAACAAAAGCTAAAGGTGATTCTTCTAGGGCTATCTTAAATCCTAAGCCGCTAATAATAGTGGCATCGGAGGCTTCTTTCTTAAATTCGCTAGAAAAATTAGCCGGCATATAATTCAGGCGGGCGGAGATAACATTAACTGAATCCGTGCGGCCAATCAGTTTTCCGGTCACTGTCACTAATCCACTACTACCTGCCGGTAAGTCCGGTAAGTCAAAGCCATTATTGGTGCTAACCGGTAACGGCTCAGCGCTAGTCATAACAAAATTTTCTGGATACCTTAATTCCAGGCGCAATCTAGTAATCGCAAACTTGGTGGGATTTTGATAACTTATTAAATAAGAAAATTCTTCACCAGCCACCGCTTGCTCCGGTGCGGTTATTTCTAAGCGAATAGTGTTTAAATTATTATCGCCGTCAAAAAAATAAATATAGGCAAAATAGGCAGCTAAACCTAAAATAGTTAATACAAGCAGACGGCGAAAAACCCGAACAACAATACTATGACTACGTCTAGCCTTCAAGCGCTTCACATCAACCAGTCCACCTTTATTATCACGATATATTTCATTTAAGTTGGAATCTATTTCCTGATGGCGCACTTCCCTTTCTACAACTTTTTCAAAACTGTTAACTTCATGCTCAGTCGGCACCGGGCGCTCAGTAAAAGCAGATAAGCTGGAAGTGTTCTCCTGCTCTAAGCGCATTACTTTCTTTATCTTTTTTTTCTCTTTCATATTTTTTATCGTTTTAACAAGACCGAAAAATATTTATCAGCATTTAATTCAGTATCAATTCTCCAGCCCTGTTGCCAAGGAAGTGATGCTGGATGCCGCCACGAAACATCGAGTGGCTCCGAAAGTTCAAGGCGACTAGAAAAAGAACTCGGCCTAGCTCCTGGTTGCTTTTGAACTAATAAGGAATACGGCCAGGAAGCACGCATTTCTGGATTAAGCAGCTGATTCAAACGAGTCAGTAACCCAGCGGATTCCGACTTGTGAAAAAAATCAACCGGTAATTCGTAAACCAAAGTTATTTCCGCTGTCTGACCCGGATCTGTCATCACCCAGCCAGCGAAAACTGTTTTATCTTTTTCTTGATAAACCTTAAAACCACTAGCGGGATCAGTAACTGCCAATTTTTCTGCTTCTAAGAACTGACTTTCTAGCCATTCTTCCTCAGGATATTCAAAATAAGATTGGTCTGGTGGAATCAATCCGGAAGCACTAAGCAAACGACTACCGCCAGGCACATAGACTCTGAGCCAATTAACGTTGCGAACTCCAGTCAAAGCCTCATTCTTGATGCCGGTATGGCCGCGGAAAATTTTAACCGTATTTATTATTTGACCATTATTATTAACTCGAGAAATGTGCTCAATTTTTTCTTCCATTTTTCTATCAGATTTCTGACCAGCAATATTAGTATTAACGACCATTAGATAATCATGTGGCGCCGACTTGGTTTCACCAGCCCAATTGCGCTTACTTGCTTCTGCTTGTAGGACAGGATCAACAAAATAAAATAAAATTTGTTTTTCCGCTAAACTCGCTTCAAACAAAGAGATTATTTTTACTAAATTATCTTTATCTAATTTTTCAGGCAGGACTTCTAAAATTTTTGCCATCAAATCACCGATAATTTTTTTTGGTTTATTATCCGGGTTATTTTCTAAATCTTGTTCCAAGGGAATAGAAGAAACAATCATGTCCTGTGATTCTTTAAACACCGCTACTTCATCGGGGTTGCTTTGTAAAAGATTCTTATGTTCGACAACTTTCTGAGTAGTCTCCCAGAAATTTTCACTATCAATAATCAAGCCGTATTCTTCAGTTAAATCAATAGGTCCAGTAATTTCTAATAAGCGCTCCACTACAGTCGGCGTCAAACTAATAACCCCGTCAACAGTCGGGCCGCCACTCTTGCCATAAAACCACATCAAATTCTGCGCAGTTGTTGGCCAGTCTGGCCACCAATTAGCATCCCAAAAATGCCAGGAAGGATTAACTAACCAAAGTGGTTCTGGCGCCTTTACTTTTACTTGCATGCCCCCTTCGGTGTCGTACGATCCTCCAGCTGGTACTTCCAAATTCTTAATCTTACCATCTCTAATATCAATCAGAGCGTAGCTGCCCAAAAATCCTCCAGAAGCGCGCAATTCGGAATTATTTTGAAAAATAAGAAGATAGCGTTTATCGCGACTAAGTCCTAACAATTCTTTAGCCTGCAAAGAAGAAGCGACGAAACTAGCTAAGCTGCTCTTTATCTTTTGCGATTGACTGGCAAGCGCGTTAAATTGTCCGCGATATTCGGCGGGTAGATTGGCAGCATTAATCGAACTAATTATCTTATCTAATTGCGCGGCGTCTTTAACGGCCAAATCACCATAAAAAGCAAAATCATCTAAGGCAGTTAAAAAACTGTCAGACGATTGCTGATTAAACAGACTATTCATGGCCAAAACAAGGTTACGTCCTAAAGCAGCGCTCACTGCCCCGGCTGCTAGAAATTTTTTACTTTCTGCTGCTAGTTTTATTTTCGGATCGTTAGACAAAGAAGCGAGCGCCAATAAAGAGTCGCTAACAAAACTTAAATCTTCACGGGCCGACAAGAATCCTTCACTAGCTTCAGAAAAAGCAGCGCTAGCTTCTTGAAATTCCAGAGCAGAAACAGAATCCACTGCTAATAATAACTGATTAATTGAAGCCTTTGATTGAACCATAACCTTTTCCTCCAAGGCTCCTAAATCCAAAAATTCAAAATATGATAAAAGTTTAAGCGGAACTAAAAGTAAAAGAAGTACTATCATAAATGATAGCAGGGACCGATACCAAGCCGCTTTACTTTCCGCTGCTTGTAAGCGACGTTGCCCCGGACGAAAACGTGCACTTAATATCTTCTGTTGCTCCAAGACCTTAGCCTGCCAAGACTTGCTTGAGTGGTTAGAAAAAAGCTGCCAGGAAAATTTTGTTTGTCTATTTTGCTTAAGTAGTCCCGCAAGTGGAGCAAGAACGTGACCACGCTTAGAACGAAAACGGACAGAAAAATTGCCCGGCAGAACACTAATAAAACGCGCAAATCGACTACCCTGTTCTTGTTCCTCAGGAAATTCTAAACCGGTCTTCAATTGCCACGATTTTTTTGGGGAACGGAAACGCAAAGAAAACTTTTTCACACCAGAAAAGAACTGCACTTTTTCTGGCTTAGTAGCAACTGGCTGCGCTGGAGGAGTTTTTAGTTTAGAACGTAAATCAACAACAAAATTAGAATATCTATCTTGATTAAAGTTTGGCGCCTTAAATTGTGACTGCTTCCTTCTCATCATTTTATCTTATTATCTATACTGATTATACAAAGTAAACTGTAAATTATTATTATTTCTTAGCTAATAAAGCATCCCGATAAATTTTAAAAGTTGAATTAGCGCATTCCCACCAATTATAGTGCCGACTCTGCTCCCGACCTTTTTCCTTAAGCTCCTGCTTCAAGGAGTCGTTTTCTAGAGTGTGCTTAATCTTAGCGAACATATCTGCTTCATCTTCCGGATTAAAATAAACCGCCGCCGAACCTAAAACTTCTGGCAAACTTGCTCGATCAGAACTGACAACCGGACAACCTTTTGCCATCGCTTCTAAAGGCGGCAATCCAAACCCTTCATACAAAGAAGGAAAAATATAAATCTGAGCTTCCTGATACATTATTTCTAACTGAGCATCCGGCACGTAACCGGGAAAAACTACCGGACTGTTCGCATTTTCTTTCTGCCACAAATTTAGCGAACGGGCATACTCGTGAATACGTTGATAAAAATAATCTTCCTTACCGACCAAAATTAACTTTAAATCAGAACGCCAAGCATACAAACGATTAAATACTCTTAATAAAGTCTCTAAATTCTTATGTGGATAGGCATTGCCAACGTAGAGCAGAAAATTTTTACCGAGATGATAATGCTCACGCATCTCCTGAGGATCAAGCTTAGCAACAAACAAAGAATCGCGCCCACGGGCTAAATTAGCTACTCCCTCATAAGTTACCACTGTTTTACCAGCTGCGACTTTAAACTTATTGATAATATCACGCTTGGTAAACTCAGAGACTGCAATTATTTTGACTGAACGACGAATCGCGGTGCTTAAAACGAAGCGATAGGCAAAATTCTTCAAGCGGTAAATCGCCCTACTCTTAGTAGTTGCTCGTACAGTCGGAAAATGTGTCAAAATTAAATCATGTAAAGTCATTACGAACTTGACCGGCGTCAAAATTGGAATATTAAAATGAGGAAAATGAATTAAATCCAAACGCTCACGCCAAATATAAAAAGGCATCAAAACTTGTTCCTGCCAAGAATACCAACGAATATTTAATTTAACTTTTTTTACACAAGGATCGGAAGTTTGAAATTCATCAAAATTATCAGGAGAGAGAAAAATTACAAAAGAAAAGGACGCCTCTTCTAGCGACGCGTTAATTTTAATTATATTATCGACCACTTCTTGCGTATAACGTCCCAATCCCTTACCGATTGGCCCGTAGAAGCGGGCGTCTATTCCTATCTTCATGATTCACTTTCTTATTACTTTATAATCATTCTACTTTTCCACCATCTTACTTAAGAAATACTTTCTGATTTCCAGTTAGTGATTAGGCGAATGGTAAATTTTCTGGAGGCCCTTGATTTTGACCGTTAAGATTAGAACTAGCGGGAGCAGCCTCGACTCTCTGTCCAAAATCATTTTCAGAAACACGACGACTTTCGCCCTCAATATCCTGACCAGAAATATTCAAATCATTCTTAAAAATATCTGTTGTAAAAAAACTTTCCGAAGGAGCCTGTAAGTCTGAGGCGAGTGGCAAAGAAGAAGGTGCATCTGCTTTTTTGCCAGGAGCCTTCTGAACCAAAGAGGCACGGACGCTTGGCTCTACCGGGAAGTGCCAAAGGGTTGCTAATTCCTCAATACTATAAATTCCCGGACTTAATCCTTGACCATCAGAACGACCCTTGTAGGCATTAAAAATATTGTTTTTCTTAACTTTAAGCCGTGATTCTCTCCAAAAATATACTGTCTTTGTCATGGTTTTCTTAACATCAGGTTTAAGATTATTTAAATCAAGAGCAGCAAATTGTTTCATATAGCCAACCACGCCGTTAGCAACCTTGGCTCTATTAATCACATCTTTCTTCGCAATATAAACTACTCTAATTTTGGCAGCAAAGGCAAGCTTGGCTAATTTCTCATGCACTCCTTCAATGCGTCGCTTTTCTAGCGGTGTCAAATCCATCATTGTCTTAGCTCGTTCTTCCTTTTCCTTAGATTCAACTTCTCCCCAGATACTATAAACGGCCTCACTAGCCTCTCCTAGAAGTTCCAATCCTTGCATCGCCAAACCTTTACTAGCTTTCGCTTTACGACCGAGAATTTTATCTATTTCTTTTTCTGCATCCTTAACCCAATCGAAGCCAATTGGCGTCACAATATATTGAATCCAGAGCTGTTCACCCTGACGTAAAGAGCCGCACAAATCCATCAAAGTCGCCATCGGGTCCTTAAATTGCGTTTCGCTCGGACCCATCATGTGCTCGAACTCTTTATAGCATTTAATCGGGTAGACCCAGGGAGCGGCCTGAGTGAATTCTACTCCCCAAATATCGTATTCTTCATCAGGGTATTTTTGTGGCACAGTCTCAACATAATCATCAACTTCAGAAATTTCCGCATCTGGATATTGAGAATAAACAGAAGATTCAATCAAATTACGGTATTCAAGCGGAGTCCAGATTAAAAATTGCGTATACCCTTCTAAGCTAACGACTTCATAGCTAAAGCTCTTTTGGAACTTACCTTCAAACCATTTTTCAAAAAAATTTACTGAACCATGGGCGCCGGCGAGGTATGTAAACATATTTTCCACCGCCTTCGGTGACTGTTCGTTTCCCTTGGGAATATCAATAGCTAAAATTACAGTTTTGTGTGTAGCTGCCCACTTACCTTGAATCCAAAAGAGATAAACTTGTAAGACTCCCCAGATGAAAATAATGCCAATAATAATCCAGCCGACATTACCAAAAAAAACCCAAAACATCTGCTCAGGTGGCAAACTAAAAAATCTCTCGATCCATGCCGTATTAATGACTATTTCCATATTTGCATTCTATCTTCTTAATCAAATTTTACCATATAAATATAAAAAAAGAAACCGCCCGGAATGTTTTCCGGACGGCTCTTTTATGTCTAATATTTATTTTAAATCAAGTCGATGCTGGGACTGGATAAGGGGATTATTTCTGTTCCCATTCTTTAAGGCCATAAGTACCACGACTAACCAGAATATAACGGTTATCTAAAATCAATTCGTTATGAACAGTAGCGGCGTTAGCCGTCTTCTTATCAAACTTCATTTCATTAATTTTGTCAGCAATGGCTGTAAAATGTAGCGGTTCACCTGTATGCTTTAAAATCAAATAAATCTTGTCGTTAACAGTCTTGGGTTTGATTTCCTGCCAATTAGCCATTCCCCATTCGCCATATTTGTTCTGCTCTAAATTTTTAACCGCTTGCATCAAAGAATAAAGAATCTTATTGCTGTTGATAAGCTTAGCTTTATCTGGAAAGGTTTGACTCTTGAAAACTGATTCGATATTTAAGCCTTCAGCGCTTAATTTATCTTGGTATTTTGTATAAGATTCTAGTTGTTTCAATAAATCTATCAATTCTTCAGTTTTTAAGGTCTTCTTTAGACCCTCTACCTTATTAATCAAGCTATCGGCTAATTCCTCCAAATAACTAATCTCATTATCTTTAAGCTTAAAGGATGGTGTAAACTGATTACTGCCACTAACGAGCTCGAGATCATCAGACATCAACTTAGAAATCAAAAAATTATAATGATTTTTATAAGATTGACGAACTTTTTCATCACTAAAATCAAAACCCTCGGGTGAATTAAGTTCTAAAGAAATAACCGTCAGGATATCTAGTAAATAATCACGCCTAATCATACCGCCATGCTCCTCCAGTAAGCGGCGAACCGCATGCTTAAGACCACTTATATATTGTTCCAGGCTTTCTAATTTCTTTATTTTCCTAATGCTGGCCGATTCAATTTGACGCACTCTTTCTCTCGTTAGCTTATGTAAGCCGCCGATTTTCTCTAGAGTTTCACCTTTTTCGCCATGTAAACCAAAGCGTCTACTTAAGACGTCTCTTTCTCGCTCCATTAACTCGGAAAAAAGTCCATTGACAATTTTCATTGAGTCAAGACGATTGGCTTCCTCGGTTTTTTCTGTAGTGATAATTCTTTCTAAGATGTTTTCCATATAAAAAAAATAAGCTCTTAATTCTTATGATAAATCTCGTATCAGTATTAACCTGATTAATAGACTTCTTTACACTGCTCCTAGTTTATCACATTATTTTATATTAGTCAAGACTTAAGCGCCTTTAAAATCTGTGGATATTGCTTTAAATTAAATTGCTCTAATATAAGCGAAAAAAATAACAATAAAAT
The DNA here is from genome assembly GCA_964350915.1 of uncultured Gammaproteobacteria bacterium. Classification (GTDB taxonomy): domain Bacteria; phylum Patescibacteriota; class Patescibacteriia; order Patescibacteriales; family UBA12465; genus UBA12465. The sequence continues at coordinate 24,558 of CAYGLM010000005.1, forward strand.
GACCCTAATAAATATTACAGTCTGGCTGACAAAATTCTCATTTTTGAAATGCTTGACAAATAGGAGGTGTTGATTACGAAAAGACCAGGCTCTAACCTGACGACTTAAACGTCGACGATTCCTTAAAACTGCCACAATCCCTCGGTCATAGGCAGCTACTGTTCGGTCATGATAGATAATGGCAGCCGGAACCAAGGACGATTTTAGATTAGCTGCTTGCAAACGATACGCCAAATCACAATCTTCCTTATACATAAAGAACTTTGGGTCAAAGTAATCATTCCCCTGCTTAATCTTTTTTAAAGCAGATAAACGATACATGCCAGCGGCTCCGGAGGGACCAATAATCTTGGCACCATCATGCTGCCCCTCGTCAGTTTCTCCCTGCCCCAAATCAGCAAACCTTAAACCCGAACGCAAAATCAGGCCACATGAATCAATTTGCTTAGTTTTCAAATTATTTTTGAAATTCCAGCGTAAAATTTTAGGACTAACTGCCGCTAACTCCTTATCAGCCTCTAAAGCCGCTAGCATCAATTTGATAGCATCTTTTGACAATATTGTATCTGGATTAATAACTAAAAAATATTTTGCGCCTAGCTTGTCGGCTTTATTTAATAAGCGATTATAAGCAGACCCGAAACCAATATTCTTCCCCTCAGTCAAATAATCAATCATTAGGCCGGAACGGTGGCTAAAAAATTCCAAAGTAAGCCGATTAATATTATTATCTGGATCACTATTATCAAAAGCCATTAAACGATAATCTGTTGATGGCAAAAATTCATTAGCCAGCTTCAAACTCGGTAGAAATGATTCTAGATAAGCGGCACTAGCCTGATTATACGTAATGAAACCAACAGCTAATTTCATAAGCAAAAAATCTTTATTTTTTACATATCCCTAATTTGTCAATAATTGACAATTAGCACTAACTCGTGTAAAATATCTCTATCTCTCTTTAAAATTTTAAAAATGGACAAAGCACAGACAAGCGAGATGATAGTGGACCAGGTCCGCGCTCATCTAAGAAAAAGCTCGACTTCCGATTCGGTAGTTTTGCAGCAAGAAGTAGCTAATTTCTTAAGCTCAAAAGAGCTAAAGCAAGTAGAAGTATTTGGTCGACAATGGTCGAAAAATGAAGTCAGGCTATACCTGAGATTCAGTTTCGACAATAGCGTTATAGAAAACGCTATAGTAACCAAAACGCTTAACAGCCTTAACGGCTCACGCCAGCTTGCCAGTCCTCCTGCCTATAAACGGGTGGGGGCCAGCATTTAAAGTTACTTCACCTGCAACTAGCGGGTTTTACAAAAGAACACAGGGTCAATCTAAACGACCCTGTTTTTTTATATAATCATCTTGTCAGCCAATTTCTCTTTGGCAAAAGACTGGGCTTTCAGTAGGCTATCAAAAGTACCAGCATCTAACCACTCGCCATTAACCATGGCTACTTCTAATTCACCTTTCTCTAAATACCAATTGTTAACATCGGTAATTTCCAACTCACCGCGAACGCTCGGCTTCATATTCTTAGCGACGCTAACTACGCGCTGATCATAAACATAAAGACCAGTAACAGCATAATCACTTAGGCATTCTTGAGGTTTTTCTACAATTTTCTCCGCTCTCATCTGCTCATTAAATTTAACAACACCAAAACGCGCTGGGTCAGAAACCTTTTTGGCGAAGATTTTAGCACCTCCCTTAAAATTTTTAATATCTTCAGAGAAATCATCTTCAAAAATATTATCTCCTAAAATCATGGCCACATCTTCTTGGTCAATAAAATTTTCACCAATAATAAAAGCTTGAGCCAAACCTTCAGGTTTATCCTGAATCTCATAGGTAAATTTGACGCCAAATTCCTTGCCAGAACCAAGTAAATTCAAATAATCGCCCGCTCTTTCTGGGGCCACGATGATAAGAATTTCTTTAATACCTGCCTTTATGAAAGTATTTAAAGGATAATAAATCATCGGTCGGTGATAAATAGGCAGTAACTGCTTACTGGTTATTTTTGTAAGTGGACGCAGTCTCGTTCCGCTGCCACCGGATAAAATTATTCCTCTCATATTAATTTTTTGTTAGATAGAAATTTAGCGACTACGCAGGTAATCTTTTAATGCTTCTTGATAAGAACGCAGACGCTTCACTTTGTTATTCTTCAAAACTGAAAATTTCGGTCGTCTAGCCGGGCGTGCCAAATTTTCACTTCTTATCGGCCGGATAACTACCTCCTTTTTAGCTAATGCGAATAGAACGCTTGCTCCATCGTGCCAAGTCGCCGGCTCTTCATTAACTAAGTGATAAATGCCAAAAGCTGGACGAGCAATCATCAATCTGGCGCTCGCTGCCGCCAAATCGGGCGTGTAAGTAAAGCAGCTCAACTCTTCACTGACAACCGTTAACTCTTTTTTATCTTGAGCTAATTTCAACATGATGTCAAAAAAGCTTGGCTTAGCTTCTGGGTTGCTACTGGGAGGGCCGAAGAGCTTCGAGGTCCTAATTATATAATACTGCAATCCGCGCGGTGCCAAACGACTAATTTCAACTTCTCCTAAGAATTTACTCTCTCCATATTTATTAATAGGATTAGGCGTATCTTCCTCAGAAAATTCCTGTTTAGTTTCCAAACCGCTAAAAACATAGTCTGTGGAAAAATGCACTAGCAGAAAATCAAATTTCAGGGCAAAAGTAGCTAACTGAGCTGGCAAGTCCCGATTAAGAGCCAGGGCCTCCTGATAACCGGCACGATCCTCGGCCCGATCAACCGCATTAAAGGCAACGCAATTAACTACAATATCTGGCCTAATAGCGTCTAAATTTGCAAAAAGCGCTTGCTGGTCAAGCGCATCAAAATCGGCCCGATCAAAAGCTAACACTTCGTGATCATCTGCCAAAACTGCCTGGAGTTGAGAGCCGAGATTACCGACCGCTCCTAATATCATTATTTTCATGAATATTTATATCTTGTACTTACTGATAATAAAAGTATAAACACTCTAACACATCTTTGCCAATACTGGAACCGGCTCCCCTAAAAAAATCAGCTAAACTGCTCAGGCCTAAATTAGACCCAAGGAGCATCTTGGCGGACTAAAAGTTCTTTAGCTCTTTCCGGCTCAGCCATCAGCTCTTTAACAATTTTTTCCATCCTTGCTCCTTGCGAGCCCTTAATTAATAAAACATCGCCCTCTTTGATACGGTTTTGCAAGAAACGACCAGCCTCTTCTGGCTTATCAAAATAAAAAATTTGCTCATCTTCTAAACCTGCGTCTTTGGCACCCCTAATAAAATCTCTAGCCCTTTCTCCAACTGCCACTAAAATATCAATACCTTTTTCCTGAATGCTGCGCCCGATTAAACGGTGCCCTTCTTCAGTATAAGCACCAATTTCTAACATATCACCCATCACTGCGTATTTTTTTGCTTGTGCATCGACTTTAATTATACTTAAGATTTCTACAGCCGAAGCAGCTGCTTCCGGTGAAGAATTATAAGTATCATCAATAAGAAAAGAATGCTTGATACCTGGCAACAAATTCATTCTACCGGGAGGAGTGCTAAAATTATGTAACGCAGCTGATATTTCTACTAAATTCATTTTAAAATATATCCCGACAGCAGCCGCTACTAAAGACGCATAGAGCGCCGGTTGAGACATAACGTTCTGCATTGATACTGGCACAATTGAACCTTGATTATTGAGTTTGAAATTTATACCAGCAAAATCATAATTATTTCTAGTAAAATTATAAATAATATCCTGGGCACGCAAGTCAGCCTCCTGTTTAATACCATAACTTAATATTCGTGCTTTACTAACCCCAGCCATTTCCTTAACCGGCGCACTATCGTAGTTCAAAATGGCCAATCCTTGAGGCGATAAACTTTCCACTAAACGCTGTTTCTCTTTTTTAATATTATTCAGACTACCGAAATATTCCATGTGCGAATAGCTAACGGCCGTTACTATTGCTACATCTGGTGGCGCAATTGAGGTTAAATAGTCCATATCGCCAGGACGATCTATTCCCATTTCTAAAACTAATATTTTGGGATATTTTTTTGATTTGAAGATTACTAGACCAAAGGCTTGCCAAAGTAAGATGAACCAACCAAGCAAATCACGTCCGGGAGATTCCCGACCGATTATCGTCAGCGGTAAACCAATTTCATTATTATAATTTTTAAAATTTGTTCGGACAGAGAATTTAGATTTTAAAACATGATAAACTGCCTCCTTGGCGCTAGTCTTGCCAATCGAACCAGTAATGCCAACAATAACCGGCTGATATCTCTTCAAAATCAGTCGGGCCAGAATCTTTAGTTTTAGCTGCAACAACTTTTTCATAAAAATTATGAACCTTTTATTCTTTTTGCTTATATTAAATCCTACAATTATCGTGTATATATCTATGC
>CAYGLM010000006.1:0-3851 GCA_964350915.1 uncultured Gammaproteobacteria bacterium
GAATCCGGCTTACAGCTGCTCTGATAACGAAAGTTAAACATTAATTTACATATGAAAAAAACTGAATTATTTTTTTCCACCCTGTTCATACCGGTAGATTTCGCGATGCTGATTTTAGCTGGAGTATCCGCCTACTATCTTCGTTTCGCTGATTGGACTGTCAGTTGGCGTCCGGTAATTTTTAGCTTGCCTTTTCCTGAATATTTTCGTTCCTTAATTCTGATTTCTGTTCTATGGATATTAATTTTTGCTCTATCTGGACTATATCAAATTAGGAGCGCGCGCAAGTTGGCTCAGGAAATTCGGCGCATCATTATTGCCTGCGCTTCCGGTTTTGCCTTAGTGTCAATTATTATTTTCTTCCAGCGTGATTTATTTGATTCTCGTTTTATCGTTTTGGCCGGTTTCACTTTTGCAGTCATATATCTGAGCATTGCCCATGGTTTCATTCGTTGGCTACAGCGCCGCCTTTTTGTTTATGGTATTGGTGTTCGCAAGGTAATTTTGGTCGGCAGTTCAAAAACTACCGACAATCTTTTAGTTGAATTTTCCAGTAACAAGCGTGCGGGCTATGAAGTTGTAAAAAGAGTGCGTGATTTTTCTTTGGAAACTGCTCAGGAAGTTGCGGAAATATTAAAGGAGGAAGAAATTGATGAGATTATTCAGAGCGACCCTAATCTTAGTAAAGCAGAAATGCTTCGTCTTTATGATTTTGCCAATGATAAACATATCGCTTTTCGTTATGTCGCTGATTTATTGGAAGTAAAAGTTCTGCGTAATGAAGTTGCGGAAGTTATCGGTATTCCAATTGTTGAGGTTAAGCGCACTACCTTAGACGGTTGGGGTCGAGTTTATAAACGTTTGTTTGACATTATTGTTTCTGGAATCCTTATCATTATTTTATCACCGGTTTTATTAATAGCAGCCTTGATTATCAAAATTGATTCGCGTGGACCGGTTTTCTTTTCACGTCGTGATGATGGCTCCTTTCTTTACCGTGTTGGTGAAGGTGGCAAGCCTTTCCGGTATTTTAAATTCCGTTCCATGATTCCTAATTCCGATAGTATGCGCTATAAGGAACTAGCCGATAAAAATATTAGGACCGACGGCCCGATGGTTAAAATTAAAGACGACCCACGTGTGACTAGAATTGGTAAATTTATTCGTCGTTTCTCGATTGATGAGTTGCCTGAGCTATTTTTAGTTTTTGCTGGACGCATGAGTTTGGTTGGACCTAGGCCCCATTTACCTGAAGAAGTTGCTAAATACGAGAACTATCATCGCAAGACTTTAACTATTAAGCCAGGCATAACCGGTTTGGCTCAAGTTTCAGGAAGAAGTGATTTACTTTTTGAGGAAGAGGCCAAGCTCGATATATATTATATTGAAAATTGGTCCTTGATGTTAGACTTATCTATTTTGTTTAAAACTCCGTTTGCGGTTTTGAAAAATCGTAAAGCTGAATAATTTTTTGGCGCGCTAATAGCTGCGCTACATGTAAGCCTATGAAGGTAGCTTTAATACATGATCATCTTGCCCAGGATGGCGGTGCGGAAAAGGTTTTGAAAGTGTTAGCGGACATGTTTCCTGATGCCCCGATTTATACGTTGCTTTATGAAAAGAAGAACGTTGATAAATATTTCAAAAATCGAGTTATTGAGCCTTCAATTATCCAGCGCTTACCAGGAGGAGTAAAGCATTATCAATGGTATTTATTTTTTATGCCGATTGCGGTTGAGTTTTTTGATTTGCGTGGTTATGACCTAGTAATCTCTGATACCAGCTCTTTTGCTAAAGGAGTAATTACTTCTCCCGAGACGCTTCATATTTGTTATTGTCATACTCCTACTCGTTATCTTTGGAGCGATACTCATCAATATATCAACGAGCTTAAGTATAATAAGTGGTTCAAAAAGATAATTTCTTTAGTCCTTAATCGTATCCGTCTTTGGGATAGAGCAGCTGCTGATCGCGTCGACGTCTTTATTGCTAATTCCAAGACTGTGCAGAAGAGAATTCAAAAATATTATCGTCGCGAGTCATTCTTAATTTATCCACCAGTTGAAACTGAACGTTTTCAAATTAAAGATATTAGTAATAAAGCAGAAGCTGATAAATATTTTCTGATTGGTTGTCGCTTAGCGCCCTACAAACGGGTTGATATTGTTATTGAAACTTTCAAAGCGCTTGGCGCTGGTTATAATTTAAAGATTTTTGGTGATGGTGTCGATATGAAGAGATTAAAAAAGTTAGCTGAAGGCGCAGAAAATATTTCTTTCTTAGGCAGAGTTAGTGATCAGGAGAAAGCTGATCTTTATAGTAGTGCTCAGGCTTTTATTAATCCTCAAGAAGAAGATTTTGGCATTACGGTTGTTGAAGCGATGGCTTCCGGTCGTCCAGTTATTGCTTATCGTAAAGGTGGGGCGACTGAGACTGTTATTTCTGGGAAGACTGGAATGTTTTTTGAAGAGCAGACAGTTGAATCTTTATTGGCTACCATTAAGTCATTTCGGGCGGAAGATTTTCAGCCGACCGAAATCCGTGCTTGGGCAGAGAAGTTTTCTTTAGAAAATTTTCGTCGCCAGATTAAGGAATTTATTGCTTTACATCAACATAGTTTCGATTCTTCTAGCTCTTCTGCTTCATCAGATTCCCCCGATTCCTCCGTATCTTCTGACTCCTCCGTGTTAGTAAAAGATAATATTGAATCCGTATGAGAGTTGGAGTAGACGCCAGAGTTTTAATGGATAAGTATTATAGCGGCGTATCCGAGTATGCCGCTAATTTGTTATCAGCAATTTTGGCACAAGATAAAAATAATAAATATTTACTTTTTTATAATAATCGTCGGCCGCAGGAAGAGCGCCTCAATCCCTGGAGCCAGGAAAATTCTTTAGTTCGCGGCACTCATTATCCAAATAAGATTTTTAATTATCTATTACAGAAAATATTTTCTTGGCCAAAAATTGATCGGTTTTTGGGTGGAGCTGATATTCTGTTTGCACCTCATTTTAACTTTTTGCGTGTTAGCGCTCAGACTAAATTAATAATTGCTGTTCATGACCTTTCCTTCCTTCGTTATCCAGAATTTTTTAGCGTTCGTAAGAATTTTTGGCATCGCGCCTTAGGTGTAAAAAATTTGTTACGTCGCGCCGACCATATTATTGCGGTTTCTAAGAACACTAAAGAGGACTTGGTAGAAATTCTTGGTTTGTCGAGAGAAAAAATTACGGTAATTCATTCTGGTAATAACTATAATGAGTTAGCAGTAAAAAATTTAGCTGCTAGAAATAATGATGATTTAGGTATTGAAGTGAAAGAAGTTAATAGTGCAAACAATGAGTCTAGATCTGAAGCCGATGCTAACTTTTTAACCTCTAAATCATTGCGTCCCGGCTTCATTCTTTTTTTAGGAAATATCGAGCCGCGTAAAAATATCGCTGGATTAATAACGGCTTATGAGTCTTTACGACGTGCGCATCCCGATTTGGCAAAACGTCAGCTGGTTTTAGCGGGCGGGCAAGGCTGGAAGAACCGACAAATTTTTTCGGCTTGGCGAAAATCACCTTATCAAGAAGATATTAAAATAATTGGGTATGTTAGTCGCGAGGAAAAGGAAATTCTTTATCGACAAGCTGGCGTTTTTGCCTACCCTTCTTTTTATGAGGGCTTTGGCTTTCCGCCGCTTGAAGCCATGAGTTTCGGTTTGCCGGTAGTTTCTACTAATGTTTCCAGTTTACCGGAAGTTCTAGGCAAAGCGGCACTATTAGTTGATCCTTTTCGTTCAGAAGAGCTCGCTGAGACATTAGCTATCGCTTTAACTAATGAGGCCGTTCGCGCTCGTTTAATTG